>NZ_CAJMXG010000119.1:0-8766 GCF_905219725.1 Oscillibacter sp. CU971 | reverse complement strand
TTTTCTCTTTTGGACCGTGCACGGCCCGTTTTCTCTTTTTCTTCTGGCAAGAAAAAGAGAAAATGGGGGGTGCAATGCACCAGCCATCGCTGGTATCCAATCCGCCCCGCCCGAAGGGCCGGAAAAATCCCCCCTTTTCAGGGGGAAAACGCAAGGAGGCCCCCATGGCATCAGGATTTATTGATAAAGCAAAAATCACGGTAAAAGCCGGCAATGGCGGCAACGGCGCCATCGCCTTCCATCGGGAGAAATATGTCGCCGCAGGCGGCCCCGACGGCGGCGACGGCGGGCGGGGCGGCTCCATCATCCTCCAGGTGGACGACCATATGTCCACCCTGATGGACTTCCGCTATAAGCGCAAATATTCCGCCGCTAACGGCGCCGACGGCCAGGGGGGCCGGAAGTCCGGCCGGGACGGCCAGTCCCTCACCATCCACGTCCCCCGGGGCACCCTGGTCCGGGAGGCCGAAACCGGCGAGATTATGGCCGACATGAGCGGCAGCGAGCCCTTCGTCCTCTGCCGGGGGGGCCGGGGCGGCTGGGGCAACAGCCACTTCGCCACCCCCACCCGCCAGGTACCCCGCTTCGCCAAGGCGGGCCTTCCCGGAGAGAGCCACGACGTCATTTTGGAGCTCAAGCTCCTGGCGGACGTGGGCCTGGTGGGCTTCCCCAACGTGGGCAAGTCCACTCTCCTGTCGGTTGTCTCCAAGGCCCAGCCCAAGATCGCCAACTACCACTTCACCACCCTCTTCCCCAACCTGGGGGTGGTCTGGGTGGAGGATGGCGTCAGCTTCGTCCTGGCGGACATCCCCGGCATCATCGAGGGGGCCAGCGAGGGGGCGGGCCTGGGCCACGACTTCCTCCGCCACGTCGACCGCTGCCGCCTGCTGGTCCATGTGGTGGACGTGTCCGGCAGCGAGGGCCGGGACCCGGTGGCCGATTTTGACGCCATCAACGAGGAATTGAAGCGCTATAGCCCGGATCTCGCAAAGCGGCCCCAGATTGTGGCCGCCAACAAGACGGACATCCTGGAGGACCCGGCCCTGCTGGAGGCCCTCCGGGCCCATGTGGAGGCCTTGGGCTATCCCCTGGTGGAGATTTCCGCCGCCGCCCACAAGGGCACCCGGGAGCTGGTGCAGCTGGCGGCGGAGCGGCTGTCCGTGCTGCCGCCCATCGCCGTGTATGAGCCGGATTACGTGCCCCGGGCCCCCAAGGCGGACGCCTCCGCCCCCCTGGACATCCAGCATGAGGACGGCGTTTGGATGGTGGAGGGCCCCTGGCTCCAGCGGCTGATGGCCAACGTCAACTTCGCCGACTATGAGAGCCGCATGTGGTTCGACAAGGCCCTGCGGGACGCGGGGGTGTTCCGGCGGCTGGAGGAAATGGGCATCCAGGACGGAGACACCGTGTCCATGGACGGCTTTGAGTTCGAGTATCAGAAATGAAAAAGAGAGGGACCGGACGGTCCCTCTCTTTCCGTTTGCTCTCACGCCCCGGCAAAGCCGAAGGCCACGCCCACCACGGCGGAAAGGCCGATGAAGACGATGGGGTGGAGGCCGGTCACCTTCTTGGGCGCAAAGTTGGTCAGCACAATCAAAAGCGCCGCCAGCAGCAGCCCCGGCACGTTGAGGAGGCTCCCGCCGCTGAGGACCGGGGTCTTGACGATGCCCCCGCTTTGGGCTGCCAGCTGGACGGTGGTCAGCACCTCCAGCACCACCGCCGCGCAGGCCGCGCCGATGAGCCCCGTGGAGGCGGGGCGGAGGCCGTAGAAGGCCTGGTCCACGTACTTGTTATTGCGGAAGCTGTGGAGCACCGCCGCCACAATCAAAATGACGATGATGGAGGGCGTCACCTCCCCCAGGGTGGCGATGATGGCCCCGGGGATGCCCGCCGCCGTAAAGCCCACGTAGGTGGCCATGTTGATGCCGATGGGACCGGGGGTGGACTCCGACACCGCCAGCATGTTCATCAGATCCGTGTAGGTGTACCAGCCGGTGGACTCGCCGATGGCCTGGAGGAAGGGCAGGGTGGCCATGCCGCCGCCCACGGCGAAGAGGCCGGTCTTGAAAAACTCCCAGAAGAGCTGCAAACAGGTGGTAATCATGCCTTCTTCGCCTCCAGATTTTTCAATAAAATGCCCGTCAGGGCCGAGCCGACGACGAACCACACCGGGGAGAGCTTCAAAAATACGCCCCCCAGAAGGACCACGCCGAAGATCGCCGCCGTCCGCTTATCCACCACGGACTTTTTCAAGAGCTTCAGCACCGCGTTGAAAATCAGCACGCAGACGCAGACCTGAATCCCGGCGAAGGCGTTTTTCACCCAGCTGAGGTCCGCGAAGTTGGAAATCAGCCCCGCCAGAATGGAGATGATCACCACGGAGGGGAACACCAGCCCCAGAGTGGCCACGATGCCCCCGGAGATGCCGCCGCATTTTTGCCCGATGAAGGTGGCCGTGTTGACGGCGATGATGCCCGGGGTGCATTGGCCGATGGCGTAATAATCCGTCAGCTCCTCCTCGGTGGCCCAGCCCTTGCTGTCCACCACCTCCCGCTGGAGGATGGGCAGCATGGCCATGCCGCCGCCGAAGGTCATGACCCCCATTTTCGCGAAGGTCCAAAAGAGCTCCCAGAGCTGCTGGAATTTGTTCTTGCCGTTCATTGAAATGCCTCTTTCCTTATTGTTACTCCGTATAGCCCCACAGGCCCCGGACGGAGACCTCGCCGGAGCGGACCGTCCGCTCCTTCCCGTCCGCCCCCCGGACCACCAGGCCGAATTCCTCGTCGATGTCCACCGCCTGGGCGGTCTCCGGNACCCNGCCGCCGAAGGGAAGAAGCCGGACGGTTTTCCCCAGGTTCACGCAGCGGCTCCGGTAGGCCGCAANANAGGCCGACAGGTCCCCGGCCAGCAGCGCGGCGTAAGCCCGGNCCANCTCCTCCAGCAGCGCCGNCGTCAATTGGGGCCGGGACACAGACCGCTCCAGGGNCTGGCGCAGGGAGGTGGCGANCTCCCGNACCTCCGGCGAGAAGTCCTCCTCCCCCTGGGCCACGTTGACGCCGATGCCCAGCACCAGGGACTGGACCCGCCCCGTCTCCGCCTCCAGGGACAGCTCCGTCAAAATGCCGCAGAGCTTCTTCCCGCAGAGCACCGGGTCGTTGGGCCATTTCAGCCCCGGCCGCGCGCCGCAGACCCGCTCCACGGCGGCGCACACCGACACGCCTGCCAGGGCCGTCACCGGCGGCAGGCGGTCCGGCGGCAGGGGAGGCCGGAGAAGCACGGAAAGGTAGATCCCCTGGCCCCTGGGGGACTGGAAGGAGCGGTCCATCCGGCCCCGGCCCGCCGTCTGGCTCTCGGNGGTGACCGCCGCGCCGTCCGGCCCGTCCGTCCAGGACTTCAGATAGTTATTGGTGGAGTCCAGCTCCTCGAAGCACCGCAGCTCCCGGCCCACGAGGCGGGTGGGGCCCANAAAACTCCGAATCTCCGCTTCCGTCAGCACGTCCGGCGCGGCGGTGAGGCGGTAGCCCAGGCCGGTCCGGGCCTCGATTTCGTAGCCCTCTCCCCGCAGGGCGTCCACCGCCTTCCACACGGCGGCGCGGCTGAGCTTCAAGCGGCGGCTCAGCTCCTGGCCGGAGAGGAAGCCCTCCTCCCCCCGCAGAAGCGACAAAACGGNTTCCCGGCTGCTCATAGCATCCCTCCTTGTCAAACGGATTTAGTGTAGCACANTTTTTCGGGCCTGTAAATACTGCAAACAGGATTGACAAAGAGGTGGACCTATGTTATGATGACAATGCCGGAAGGCTACATTGTTTGCTGTCCCTGATTTATGAACAGCGGATTTTGTAGTCTTCTTTTTTGCGCTTTAAGGGGGTGCGCACGGCCGATTGATCCAGAATGCTGAGGGAGAAAAAGACGGGGCCGGGCGGCAGGGCGTCCGGCGGTTCCGCGGCCTGCCCCGGCCCAAGGGGGGCAGAAAATGAGGAGGAAAGAAAGATGAACAAAAACGAAGTGAAGCAGAAGACCGCAGAGTACACCAGCCCCTACGATTTCCACGGGCGCATTCCCCTGCGCCAGGCCATCCCCCTGGGGATGCAGCACGTACTGGCCATGTTCGTGGGCAACCTGACGCCGCTGATGATCATCTGCGGCATCTGCGGCATTACCAGCGAGGAGCCCGCGCTGTACGTCACCCTGCTCCAAAACGCCATGCTGGCGGCGGGCCTCATCACCTTGATTCAGCTCTGGTCCATCGGCCCCGTGGGCGGGCAGGTGCCTATCATCATGGGCACCAGCTCCGGCTTTTTGGGAGTCATGAAGGGCGTGGCCGCCAACCCCGCCATGGGCGGCGGCATCCTGGCCTACAGCGCCATCATCGGCGCGGCCATGGTGGGCGGCGTCTGCGAGGCGGCCCTGGGCTTTTTCATTAAGCCCCTGCGGAAGTTCTTCCCGCCGGTGGTCACCGGCAGCGTGGTGCTGGCCNTCGGCCTGAGCCTCNTCAGCGTGGGCGTGAACTCCTTCGCCGGAGNNAGCGGGGCCAAGGACTTCGGCTCCCTGCCAAACCTCCTGCTGGGCCTGCTGGTGCTGGCGGTTATCGTGGTGCTGAAGCACTTTACAAAGGGTATTACATCCACCTCCTGTATCCTCTGCGGAATCATCGTGGGCTACATTGTGGCCTCCGTCATGGGCATTCTGCTGCCCCATGAGCTGGTGGACGCGGAGGGGAACGCCTTCACCGCCTCCTGGTATGTGAACTGGTCCCGGATCGCCGAGGCGAAATGGTTCTCCGTGCCGCAGATTCTCCCGGTGAAGCCCACCTTCAACCTCCACGCCATCCTCTCCATCCTGATCATGTTCCTGGTCACCGCCGTGGAGACCATCGGGGACATCTCCGGCTGCATCGAGGGCGGCATGGGCCGGGAGGCCACCGCCAAGGAGCTCTCCGGCGGCGTGGTGTGCGACGGCGTGGGCTCCGTCATCTCCTCCCTGTTCTCCTCCCTGCCTACCACGTCCTTCTCCCAGAACGTGGGCCTGGTGACCATGACCAAGGTGGTCAACCGCATGGCCCTGACCTGCGGCGCGGTGTTCCTGGTGCTGGCGGGGCTGAGCCCCAAGCTGGCGGCGGTGATTTCCATCATGCCCCAGAGCGTCCTGGGCGGCGCGGCGGTGATGATGTTCGCCTCCATCGCCGTGTCCGGCATCAAGCTTTTGACCAAGTTCGGCGTTACCAACCGGGTGGTGACCATCGTGTCCATCGCCATGGGCCTGGGCTATGGCCTGGGTGCCACCGCCGGGGCCCTGGCGGGCCTGCCCCAGCCGGTGCAGCTGATCTTCGGCGGCTCCGGCATCGTGCCGGCGGNGGTGCTGGCCANCATCCTCAACATCGCCANNCCCAANGACCAGGAGGACCTGGACAACGAGGCCCGGGCCAACGGGGAAAAGCAGGAGGCGTAAGAGCCTTCCGCCCTGCGCCCGCGCCATAAAGTTAAGCGCCCGGAATCAAAGGATTCCGGGCGCTTGCTCGCGTTTTTGGGGCGGCGCTTACAGGGACTTGTCCAATACCTCCTGGTAGGCGGCGGGAGGGAAGGCCCCCACCTTCCGGTCAAACTCCCGGCCCTCCTTCAAAAAGACCACCGTGGGGATGCTCATCACGCCGAAGCGCCGGGCCAGCTCCGGCTCCTCGTCCACGTTGACCTTGGCCACCAGGGCCTTACCCTCATACTGGGCCGCCAGGNTTTCCATNANGGGGCNNAGCANTTNNCNGGGGCCGCNCCAGGGGGCCCAGAAGTCCACCATGGCCAGAGGGGCCTTGCCCGCTGCCGCGTCAAATTCCGCCGTTGTCAAGTGCTGCAATGTCATATCGTTCGTCTCCTTTTTTTTGATTGGTTATTTCACCGCCGCGGCAAAAGCCGCCGCTTTTTGTCCGGCAGTCAGGCCCTCGCCCACGGCCTTGGATACCTGTAGGGGCCCGCCGGTGCAGTCCCCGGCGGCAAACACGCCGGGGAGGTTCGTCCGCATCTCCCGGTCCACCGCCACAAAGCCGCCCCCCGTCTCCAGGCCCGGAAACAGGTCCCCCGGGGCCATGGCGGGCCGCAGGAGGAAGACGGCCTCCACCGCCTCCGTGACGCCGCCGCAGGTTACGGCCTCCACCTTCTCCGCGCCCTGGATCGCGCAGTCCCGGGGTTTATCCAGGTAGAGAACCTGGCAGCCGATGCCCTCCAGGAAGGCGGCTTCCTTCTCCGCCGAGGGGGTCCAGCCCAGGACGGCCACCCGCTTCCCCCGGTAAAGCATCCCGTCGCAGGTGGCGCAGTAGCTGACGCCCCGGCCCAGAAGCTCCGCCTCCCCGGGGAGCTTCTTTCCCCGGACGACGCCCGCCGCCAGGACCACGGCTTTTCCCTGAACCATCATATTGCCCACGCTCACATACCAGCTCTCCCCGGACCGCAGGGCGCTGAGGGCCCGGCCCTCCAGAAACTCCGCCCCGGAGGACTCCGCGTGGCGCTGGAAGGCCGTCAGCAGCTCCGCTCCGCTGAGGCGGGGAAGGCCCAGGTAGTTGTCCACTTCCTTCGCCTTCCAGAGGGGATTTTCCTCCAGGGGATTGGAGACTACCAGCGCGGTTTTCCCCCGGGCCCGGACGTTCTGGGCCGCCGACAGCCCCGCCGGGCCCCCGCCGATGACGAGCACGTCATACGCCATAGCGCCGCCTCCTTTTCAAATCGTCTTTATCCTTTATCCTATCACACTTTCGGAAAATTTTGCAGATGTTTTTGCAACAAAATTTTCCGCCCCGCCGGCGGACAAAAAATATCCCGGTCCTCGGTTGCTTTTGGGCCGGAAGTTTGTTACACTAGGGGGGAACCGGCCCGCCGGACGGGGGTCCGGAGGCCGGTTCCCTATATTCAAAAAAGCGGCGGCGCCGGACGTAGGGGCGGACGCTGCGCGGAGTTGGAGGCGCTCGGGCCGCTCAAGCCATCCTATGCGCCGCCCCGCGTGCCCGTCACCGGGCCCGGACCGCGTGTCCCGGTCCTTCCGCCGCCGCGCCGAGAGAAAAGAGGGGCTTTTCATGATCAAAATCGCGCCGTCCATCCTCTCCGCCGATTTTGCGAATCTGGAGCGGGATATCCATCGCATCGCCGCCGCCGACTACGTCCATGTGGACGTGATGGACGGGGTGTTTGTCCCCAACATTACCATCGGCGTCCCGGTGGTGAAGTCCATCCGGCCCACCACGGAGCTGCCCCTGGACGTACACCTGATGATCACCCAGCCCGTCCGGTACGTNGAGCAGTTCTGCGACGCCGGGGCGGACCTGGTGACGGTCCATGTGGAGGCGGACACGGAGGAGAACATCCACGCCGCCATCGGCAAAATTCACGCCAAGGGGAAAAAGGCGGGGATTGTGCTCAAGCCTAAGACTCCGGCGGAGGCGGCCCTGCCGTACNTTACGAAGGTGGAGNTGATTCTGGTCATGANGNTGGAGCCGGGCTTTGGCGGGCAGAAGTTCATGGCGGATATGATGCCCAAAGTGTCGGCCCTGCGGAAGCTCATCGACGAGAAGANCCCGGATTGTGAGCTGGAGGNGGACGGCGGCGTGGCCCCGGACACCTGCCAGACCTGCATTGACGCCGGGGCCAACGTGCTGGTGGCGGGAAGCGCGGTTTATAAAGCGGCGGACATCCCCGCCCGGATTGCGGAGCTGCGGGGGGCCTAAAGCCGCCCAAGGCCCACCCCCATGGAGAGGCCGCAGGAGAAAATGGCCTGGTCCTCCAGACAGGCGGCGTTCCGCTCCCGGTCCAGGAGGGCTTTCAGGCGCTGTTCCTGTTCCGCCGTCAGCGTGGAGCGGAAGGAGGCCCAGTCCTCCTCCAGGCCGCAGGTGGCCCGGCGGTATTCCCAGGTTTCCAGGTAGGACGGGACGTGCTTCTCCTGGGCGTATTCGTAGAGGGCGTGGAGGAATCCTTCCATGAAATCGGCTCCTTTCAAGGCTAAATTGTGACGGCAAATATTTACCCATATTTATATAGATATTTTTGTCTACCCGAATTATACGTTATTTGTGGATGCTTTGTCAAGACTTTGGAGGAATTAAATGGAGCAATTGGCGAAAAATTTAAGACTTTTACGTGAAGCCAAAAAATTGTCCCGTGAAAAAGTATCCAGGGTGCTTGAACTCTCCAGCAAAACGTATGAACGCTACGAGAAGAATGGAGGAGAGCCCACGGCTCCCACGCTGGTAAAGTTGGCCGATCTCTATGGAGTAACCCTGGACCAATTGGTGGGCCTTGTTCCGCTGCCCTTGGAGGAGGAACACCAGTAGAAGGGTGGGCCCTGGAAGAACGGGCCATGGATAGCATGGAGGTTCCGGGGGAACGGGCCGCCGAGGGCGGCGGCCCCTACAAGGTGGTCTATCGATAGAAGGGCAATCCCGGAAGGAATGGCCTACCGGGAGAAGGGCAGTTCCTGAGGGAATGGCCTGACCAGGGGGTCAGGCCCCACAAGGAGAATTTTCCGGTCTACCGGAATGTTTTCATTATGGAAATGGTCTGCCGATAGAAGGGCAGTCCCGGAAAAAGGCGGACATCCACCCCCTACCGCCAGGTGAGCGGCAGCGAAAAGGGGAGGGAGTCCATTCGGTGACCTCCAAACCCCCGCCCGTACCACGCCGCGGGCTGGAGACATTCGTAAAAAACGGAGGCATGCCTTGCGCGTCCCCCGTCCTTCGTCCCCCCGCAGGGGCGATACTTCTTTTTCTCTTTTGGACCGTGCACGGCCCGT
>NZ_CAJMXG010000118.1:0-8807 GCF_905219725.1 Oscillibacter sp. CU971 | reverse complement strand
TGACAGAGATACACTTAACTGTCAAGACCTGTTTTCAAATAAAATAACTCGGTCAATTAAGACCGAGCCATCATAAACTGTTTTCGTATTCTGTTGTTTTCTACCTCTCTTTCTGCGTCAGTCATTTTAATCTGACTGACTGTGACCTTGAATCTTCCATATTCAAAAGCTTTAATGACCTCAACCTCTTTTTCCTGCTCGTGTGTACTCATGGTAAACTCTCCTTATTGAAAATTTACCTCGAATACAAAAATGCTTATTTCAACGCCCTTAAAATTTCAACTAGCCTAACACATGAATAAAAAGAAAGGTAGCCAACCCGTTTTAAAGGCTGGCCACCTTCTTTTACTCGTCTTTTAATTCCTCCTTCAGGATGGATATAAATTCTCTGAGAATATCAATTGCCCTGCTGAGCTGGTACAATCCAACTATCAAACATCGCTTGACAATGGTAAACACACCATTGAATAGGGCGCTGGGGGTAAGAAATCAGATTTTCCACTCAAACGACACACGGTCAGCGGTGGCGTGGACCTGGGAGAGAATGATGTCGGCCACCTGCCGTCGGTCGTCGAAGTCGATGTTGTCCCAATTCCCCAGGTGGGAGGACAGGTACTCGATTTTTTGCGGGGAGACGCTTTCAGCGTTCAGCGCGGCAATCTCCTTTATCAGCCCTTGACGGCGGGTGTCCAGCTCCTCAATCTTCCCGTTGGCGTAGGACATCAAAACCGCGCTGGCCCCGGTCAGGGTGTTCAACAGCTTTTCGATCTCGTCCTCCACCTGGGCCAGTTCCACGTTTAAGGCGGTCAGCCTGGGGTTGACTGTCTCGGTCTGGGCGGTCAGTGTTTGGAACTCGGACAGCTTATGCACCATAGCCTCATAGACAAACTGCTCAAACTCTGCCGTCCGAAGCGTCCCGCAGCCCTCGCAGCTCATATTGTCCGCCCGCTTGGTGCAATAAAGGTAGTGGGTTCCGGCCCGGTTGCCCAGGCTTTTCAGCGCCCGCCCACAGTGGCCGCATTTCATCTTTCCGGCCAGCCATGTATTTTTCGGCTTGCGCCCGCCCTGGAACGTGATATTCGCCATCAGCTTTTTCCTGCACCGCAGCCAGGTATCAGCGGGAACAATGCCCTCGCTGGGGGCCAGCACAAGGATTTGATTTTTCAAGTCCTTGTTTTTTCGTTCCTGCACGTCCCGGCCCTGGTAGAGATAGCAGCCGTTGGTCCCGGCGAAGTCCGCCGCCTCGNTNACNACCACGGCCCCCTGCCCCTTGAAGAACTCGTACAGCTCCAGGTCAGCCTGGGCGTAAATGGGGTTGCGGAGCATTTGAGAAATGAAGCCCCGGCGCAGCTCCTTGTCATACACCAGGATGCCCTCCTGGGCGAAGTACCGGGCAATATCTCCGAATGACGTGGACGGCTCGGCGTACATTTCAAACATCAACCGGGCGATATTCGCCGTGTCGGGGTCCGGGATCATCATTTTCGTGCGTATGCCCTGGATGGTGGTGGGCTCCAGCTTGAAGCCGTAGGGGGCCGCGCCGCTCATGTGGAAACCACGCTGGCAACGGGAATAGTAGGCGTCCGTTACCCGCTTCTGGATCGTTTCCCGTTCAAGCTGGGCAAACACAATGCAGATGTTCAGCATGGCCCGGCCCATGGGGGTGGAGGTATCAAACTTTTCCGTAGAGGAAACGAACTCCACATTGTATTGCTGGAACAGCTCCATCATGGTTGCGAAGTCCAGAATAGAACGGCTGATACGGTCCAGCTTGTAGACCACCACCCGGCGGATCAGGCCCCGCTTGATGTCGGCCATTAACTCCTGGAAGCGGGGGCGGTCCGTGTTCTTACCGGAAAATCCCTTGTCCGCCAATGTCAAGCACGGAACAAAAATAAATTGTAAATAAACTATGAACAATGTCGAATATGAGAAATTGGCTCGATTTCATGGCAAGCGAGTTGATTTTGCGAGGGGATTCTCCATCCAAGTCCTCAGATGGAGAATCCCCTTTGTGTTACGTTCAATTTACCCTGCTTGTTTTCATCAGCTCACGCAGTATCTCGGTGGTCATCTGCGGCACAGTGCCGTCAGCACAGACCACCTCAACAAACCAATCTTCTAGCCAGCGCAGATAAGTGTCTGTCTTTCCCACATCCCGCCCCAAGCGGGAGAGGTTTGCTACCAGCAGAAGGTCAATGTCCCCAGCGGCCACCGCGCCGGAAACCTCGGCCAGCCCCCGGCGGGAGAAGTCTAATCCGCTGGCTTGTTCGGCAGTCGTGCCCACAATCTTAAAGCCATGTACTTCCGCATATGCCTCCAGACTGGCCTGTTGAGCCGCCAGCGCGTGTGCGTCAGGGTGTGCGACCCTGCAATAAATCCAGGCTCTTTTATTCTCCATTCTGATGATCTCCTTGCAAATCAAGCATCAGTTTTTTCAACTCGTCCCGGTAATTCCAGACGGTTTCAATTCGCCCACCAGGGTGGATGCGGACCTCTTTCAAAACATCCGCCACAATCTCATCGGTAATTTCCTTCACCTCCAGATACTTCCCAAAAGCAGAAACAAAACCGTTCCGCAAGCTGCCGTCCGTGTCCATATTCTCCAGTGCGGCCTCCAACTCGGTGATCTGGACAGCGGCATCATCCCGCTGTTTTGCGGCGGCAGCTTTTGCGGTGAGATATTCCGCCTTGCTGATCTCGCCCAATGCAAAGGATTCATAGAGGCCGCTGACCTGCTGGGAAAGCCGCTGGTGTTTCTCCCGCAGTCCCGCGAGGTTTTTCCTCGTGGCGGTAATATCCTTTTTCCGGCCCTGGCACTGTTCCTCCCATAACCGGCTCAGTTCCACCGCTATCAACGCCTGCACATGAAGCCCTTCGGACACAGTATCCAGAATGTCCGCTTCGGGTATCCTCTCCCTGCAAGTATAGGCGGAATTCATGCGAGAAGTACGGCACACGAAATACGGCGCTGACCCCTGTACCCGGCTCATGGCATAGCCGCAGATTCCACAGTGGATTTTCTTCTGCAAGGGATGCCTATGATGTTTGACCGCTCTACGTTCCAAGGCTCGTATTGCCGCCTGTGCGCGGTCAAATTCTTCCTGAGTAACAATACCCTCATGAGTATCGTCTACAACAATCCAGTCCTCACGGTCAACCCGAACCACATGGGCATGACCGATCCGGTCACGAGTATGCTTTCCATAGACAATCCTGCCAACATAGCGTTCATCCCGCAGGATGCCGTAAATCAGACTGCCCGTCCAAAAGTTTTCGTCAAACAGGTTGTTCCATTTGGTACGGGTACACCCAGCCGCCCGCT
Source organism: Oscillibacter sp. CU971 (assembly GCF_905219725.1). Classification (NCBI taxonomy): domain Bacteria; kingdom Bacillati; phylum Bacillota; class Clostridia; order Eubacteriales; family Oscillospiraceae; genus Oscillibacter; species Oscillibacter sp. CU971. The sequence goes on along the minus strand of NZ_CAJMXG010000118.1, from coordinate 5,482 downwards.
TGTAAAGCATGGGAGTAGGTACGCCCTCCGCGTTGAGCTGTCGTGCAAGCTGTTCCTTCCTCTGGCCGTCCGCCGTCATGAGAAAAATACGCCGCACCGTCTCCGCCGCCTCCGGGTCTATCACAAGGCGGCTTCTGTCAGCCGGGTCCTTGACGTAACCATAGGGAGCAAAAGGGGAAAGAAAGTCTCCCTGCTGGGCGCGGAAACGCTTTGCGCTCCGCACCTTCCGGGACAGGTCCCGGCTGTATAGGTCGTATATGAGGGCCTTAAAGGAGGTTTCCAGGCTGTCAATATCGGCTGGCCGGATGCTGTCAAAGCCATCATTGACGGCGATAAACCGCACTCCCAGGAAGGGGAATACGCTGGAAATGTAGTTGCCGACTGTAAGATAATCACGGCCAAACCGGGATAAATCCTTCACCACGATACATTGGATTTTCCCCGCCCGCACCTGGGCGATCATTGCTTGAAAGCCGGGACGCTCGAAGTTTTTGCCGCTCCATCCGTCATCACAGAACTCGACTACATGGGAATCCGCCAATTCCGGGGTACGGCTGATAACGGCATCCAGCAAGTTTCTCTGGTTCGTGACGCTGTTGGATTCGGTCTTTCCGCTTTCACCTAAATCGTTGTCCTCTGCGGACAGCCGGATATATTTTGCGGTGACGCCACTCATACGGGCACCGCCTCTCCCGCTGCCGCCAACAACCGAAGCAGGGAATTATACTCATCCCGGTAACGGAGCGTAATGCTGACGCGGTTTTCTGCGTCAATCTCCACCCGCTCAATCAGTGCGTGGGCCATGGCCTCCGTCAGCGCGGTTTCTTCCTTGAATTGATCGCAGGCGGTAAGCCAGGGGTTTTCCGTGGTCCGCTGCCGTTCGTCCCTCTGCCGCTGTTCCAGTTCCTCCAACCGGGCCTGCGCCCGCTCCATATCAGAGCGGTACTGCCGCTTCATCTCCGTGTACTCCTGCTCAGTCATCAGCTTGTCGGCGTAATTCTGGTACAAACTGTCATAGAGCATTTCCGCACGTCTGAAAGCCTGCTTCGCGGTGGCAATCTCCCGTTTGGCTTCCGCCTCACGGCTGACCGCCTTTGCGGATTTACTGTACTGGCGCACCAACTTGTCCAGATTTTCAGCCAGGGCGATCTCACGCCGCAAGGTGTCCCAAAGAATTTCAATCAGCTTTGTCTCATGGAAATACTTCTTGGGGCAGGAAGCGGGATGATCGGCATGAGACTGGCAGATATAGACGTAGTAGCGTATCCCCTTGCTGCTGTTCACATTTTTGTAGCGTACCAAGGGCCGCTTGCAGTCCGCGCAGTAGACCAGCTTTCGGAGGATATTGGGGGTGGTCCCCATCGTGTCATATTTCCCCTGCCGCTCGTGGTAAGTGGTTTTGGCTCTTTCAGCCATCTGCTGAACCACCTGAAAGATTTCTTCCTCCACCAGCGGCTTATGGGTATTGCGAACGATCACCCACTCGGATTTTGGTACACGGCAGGTCTTTCTGCCCTCAGAAAGCCCGGATCGTTTCCTTCCCTGCACCATATGTCCCAGGTAAATCTCGCTGGACAGTATGTTCTTAACGGAGCATACATTCCAAATTGTGTTGGCATAGTGTTCGGATTTTGAATTTCCCTTCAAATAGTGATACCGGCCAGGGGAAGGGACGTTCCGCTCGTTCAGCTTCCGGGCAATGCTCTGATAGCTCATGCCGGAGAACCGCCATAGAAACATTTCCCGGACCACCGGCGCAGTCTCCGGGTCCGGCTCAATCCGGTGATGATCGTCAGCGCATTTCTGATAGCCGTAAATCGCCCAGGTTCCGATAAACTCCCCGTTCCGCTGTTTTGCCGCGAATACGGGCAGCAGCTTCCTGGAAATGTCTTTGCTGTAAACCTCGTTGATGATATTTTTCAGCGGCACAATATAGCCGTCCTGGGACCGTTCGGCAGTCAGCGTATCAAAATTATCGTTGACAGCAATAAACCGCACATCCAGAAGTGGGAAAATCCGTTCCAGATAGTTGCCGGTTTCCCGATAGTTGCGGCCAAACCGGGATAAATCCTTGACCACAATGCAGTCCACTTTCCCAGCCCGCACATCCTCCATCAGCCGCTCGAACTCCGGGCGGTCAAAGTTGGTCCCTGTCCGTCCGTTGTCGCAGTAGAGGTCATAGAACTGCATATCCGGCTGGCTGTCAATGTAGCTCTGAATCAATTCCTGCTGATTGATAATCGTGTCCGCTCCGGGCTTTCCGCTGTCCTCCACCGACAGCCGGACATAGCCGCCCGCCTGATATACCCGCTTGGGCTTTTCTTCGGGGACCGCTACCGGCAGAATGGGATTGACCTTGCGTTTCGTCCTCGCCACCTCAGACCGCCTCCCTTCCAGGAAGGGCTGCTTGCCGGAGCAAATCTACCTGCCACTGAAATTCATCGTGCCAGCGGTAGACAATCTCAACCTTGCGATCACGGAAAATCAGAATGCGCTCAATCAAAGAAACAATCATCGTGCGGTCCAGAGCGTCAATGTTCTGGTACTTGCGAAACTGCTCTATCCAGTCCCGGCCTTCAGAGAGATTGCCCATTTCCCGGCTCATTTCCTCTTGAATGGCCTCGGCCTGTTCCTCTGCCTCGGCGCGGCGGCGGGAGTAGGTCTTTTTTAAGTCCTGGTATTCGTTCCTGTCGATCACGCCGTCAGCAAGGCTTTCATAGAGGGAGCGCAAAAGGGCCTGATTGCGGTCGATTTCTTCCCGCTTCTTCTCCAAACGGCCTTGCAGTTTCCGCATTCCTGCCTGCTGAAGCTGGGCCGTGTCGGTCAGTTCCAGCAGGTCAGAGAGGTCGATCACGTCTTGAATGTGCTTTTTCAAAGCCTCCAATACAATCTCGTTCAGCACCTCCACCCGCAGGGAGTGAGCAAAGCAGCTCTTTTCGTTCTTGTGGGCGGCGCAGACGTAATAGACATACTTCTTCTTGCCGGAGGAAACCGTCTTGCGGATCATGGCCCCGCCGCACTCGCCACAGTTCACCATACCGGAAAACAGTTCCACCGCCCTGCCGCTGACGCTGGTGCGGGTGTCCAAGGCAAGCACCTTCTGGATCGTCTCAAAGTCGTAGCGGTCAATAATGGCCTCGTGGCAGTTTTCCACCACCGCCCATTCCTCACGGGGCTTCACCACCAGCCGCTTCACCCGGTAGCTGGGGGTGGTCACGCGCCCCTGCTCCAACACGCCGATGTAGACCGGATTTTTCAGAATCCGCAGCACCATCCCGGCATCCCACACGGATTCCTCTTTCAGCCGGAAGGACGTGGAGTAGCGCATCCCCTGGGACCGCTTGTAGTCCATGGGAGTGAGGATGCCCTCCGCCGTCAGGCGGTCAGCTATATCGCCCGCGCTGATCCCTTCCAGCTTCCATTTGAAAATGTCCCGCACCACACCGGCGGCGTATTCATCTACCAGCAAGCGGTGGCGGTTCTCCGGGTCCTTCCGATAGCCAAAAACAGCAAAAGAGCCAATGAAATCTCCGCGCTGGCGTTTGATTTCAAGCTGGCTCCGTGTTTTCACCGAGGTATCCCGGCAATATGCCTCGTTTATGAGGTTTTTGAACGGGATGACCAGCTCATCAGATTCCTCGTTGCTGTGCAGGCTGTCATAGTTGTCGTTGATTGCGATAAAACGCACACCCAGGAAAGGAAATAACTGTTCCAGATATTCCCCCACACCCAAGTGGTCCCTGCCGAAGCGGGACAAATCCTTGACCACGATGCAGTTAATCTTGCCAGCCTTGACCTCGGCCATCATCTCATGAAATGCCGGACGGTCAAAATTGGACCCTGTGTAGCCGTCATCCACTTTCATGCCGCACTCCCGCAATTCCGGGTGGCGCGTCATGTAGTCACGGATCAAATCCTTCTGACCCGTGACGCTGTTGCTTTCCTCCTTGTCGCCGTCCTCGCGGGACAGGCGAACGTAACCGCAGGTATTCCATACCTGTTCAGCGGAAATTTTCATATTCTTCTCTCCTAATTGTTAAAGTCAATCAGCAAAACACTTTAACAACCAGGGGAGCGCCGGTTTGTCCTGTTGCCGCCATATTAACATAACTTCCCGGCAATGTCCAGAGTGTTTTGCAAAAAAGTTTGTGTCAGCATTTGGAGCGTATGTAGGAGAGCATCCGGTCCTCCAGGGTTACATCCGTGTCGGTAAAACTGACCTTCACAACATATTTCCCGTGGCGGTAGCAGTAGGGATTACCGATCTGCCGGATGAAGTCCAGAATCCGCTCCTGCTTGGGCAAATCGGTGTTGACCTTCACTTCCCGAATATCCCGCAGTCCGGCGGGGTCCACTGTCCGAATATCCACATTCTGCATAGCCTTGATCTGTTCCATGGTATAAGCACACGGTTCCATGTTTGTACCTCCTCTGCGATGAATCAACACCGCCGCAGACCTCCCGGCCTGCGGCGATTTGTGATGTATCAGCCCTTGAAGCGGTAAGGGAGCTTGCGGCCTCCGCGCTGCTGGCTGTTGTACTTACTGAGAATGACACGGGCAAACCGCAGGGCGGCTTTATTGGTGGAGAAGTCCACCTTGCCGCGCCGGATGATCTCATCCGGGTCAACGGCGGACAGCCGCTTGATAAACGTCTGATCTACCAGCTCCGTCTCATAGGTCTTGACGAATAGAGCCATGCCGGAGAAGATGGACGCTTTAAGGGAGTTGGGGGTCCCATGCCACGCCCCGGCAATCAGGCCCAGCATACGGGAGAAGGCCGCACCGCCCAGGAGCCGGTAGGCGTTGATAACGGCGCGGGTGGTGGAAATTTCAAAGGGTTCTCCGGTGGGCCGGTCCAGTGCCCAAGTAAAGCCAGCGTCCTCTACCCGCTGCTTCACATCAATGATCTCTGCATTTGCGCCGGATTCTACCAGGGCCTTGGTCGCATGACCCAGCCGCAGTTTTCCTCTGGTCTGGTCCAGCATATAGTACAGCTCGGCCTCCTGCTCATAGGTCAGGCCGGTGTAGATGATGCAGGGGACGATCACATCCCCGCCACCCGCCATCTTTCGCATAGCGGCGATCCGGTGTTGGCCGTCCACTACGTTAAAGTTGCCGTCCCGGAAGCTGACCACAATGGGGGTCAGCAGACAGGGGTTCCACTTGGCGATCAGCTTGTCCACATCCTCCGTCTCCACGGGCCGCTGATAGGGTAGGCCGGAGGTCAGCTTTGCAGTGGAGAGGTCACGGCTCACGCCAGGGTTGTGGTACTTCACTTCGGGGATGGTGGTCTGACGCTCCAAAGGCTCTGTTTTGGAGGCATGACGTTTTTTTCGATAGCTCATTTGTTCATAGTCCTTTCCATTAGATTTAATAAATCCTCCATGGCGGAGAAAATAGTGGCGAACCTCTGCCGGACAAAATTAAATTGCACCGGGGATATGCTGGGAAATACAACTGTGCAGAAGGGGTCGTTATAC
>NZ_CAJMXG010000117.1:0-8809 GCF_905219725.1 Oscillibacter sp. CU971 | reverse complement strand
GAGATGTGTATAAGGGAAAGGGAGGAATGGGGGCGTTGGGACGGTGGTAGGTCTCTGTAAAGTTCATAAATCCTCCTTCAAAAGGCGGGCCAGGGCCTGCCGGGCCCGCGTCAGCTGGGCGCGGACGGTGGAGGGCTTGCGCCCCAGAATACGGGCGGTTTCCTCCGTGTCATAGTCCTCATAGTAGTAAAGATGGATGACGGCCCGGTACTTGGGCGGCAGCTGGGCCAGGGCGGCGTCCAGGCCGGACTCCTCGGGCTGGCTGTACGAATAGACGTCCTCCAGCGGGACGCTGCGTTTCCGCCAGGGAGAGGCGGCAAGGCTGTTCGCGCGGTTGGCCGTCACCCGCAAAAGCCAGGCCTTTCGGTGCTCCTCGCTTTCAAAGGGCGGGGCGGCGCGGTGGTAGCGGAGGAAAACCTCCTGAAAGACGTCGTCGGCGTCCTGGCGGCTGCGGAGCTGGGCATAAGCCAGGCGGTAGACCATGGTTCCATACCGCTCCACGGCGGATTCCGTGTCCATTTTGCACCTTCTTCCTATTTGGCGGATGGTGAGCGCTCTATCAGGAATACCGTCCAGAGGGGGAAAATGCTGCACGCTCAGGCTATTTTTTTAGGACCCGGCTGAAAACCGGCGTTTCGCCGCCTTCCAACCAAGTCCTAAAATAAGCTGAGCTGGTCCGTCTCGTGCCCCCGCCGGGAGGCGGTGACAATGCGGCCCATGGAGTACAGCATCCCCCGGCGGTTACAGGCCTCTTGAAAGACCTCCCACAGCGCCCGGGCTTTTGGGCTGGCGCATTCGTACCGGGGACCGTACCGCCTCTGGTATTTTTCCGCCAGGCCCTGACCAGGGAAATGCTCCTCTAATTTCCGGTAAAAATACTCCCGCTGTCCCGCCCGGCAGGTCATGCCCAGGGCGGGGTAGACAAACCGGGCTCCCGCGTCCGCCGCCCGGTTCACGATATCCCGGATGTTCTCCGGGCGGTCCTCCAAAAAGGGAAGAATGGGCATCATCAAAATGCCGGTAAACAGCCCCGCCGCGCTGAGCCGCTCCACCGCCGCCAGACGGCGGGAGGGGGGAGGGGCATGGGGTTCCACCTTGGCGGCCAAGGCGTCGTCGCAGGTGGTGAGGGTGATTTTGCAGATAGCGGGCATGGTTCGGTTAATGGAAGCCAGCACGTCGGCGTCCCGGACGATGAGGTCGCTTTTCGTGGCGATGGCCGCGCCGAAGCCATAGGCCTCCAGCAGCGTCAGGGCCCGGCGGGTAAGCTGGAGCTTCTCCTCGAAGGGGTTGTAGGGGTCGCTCATGGAGCCGGTGCCCACTACGCCTACCTTGACCTTACTCTCCAAGTCGTCCCGGATGATCCGCAGGGCATCCGCCTTGGCCTTAACCCGGTCAAAGTCCTCGTTGTNGTAGCAGTCGCTCCGGCTGTCGCAGTAGATGCAGCCGTGGCAGCAGCCCCGGTAGATGTTCATATTGTACTCCGTGCCGAACCAGCTGGGGTCCTTGGTCCGGTTCACGATGGACTTGGCGGGGATATATTCCATCCACTTCTCCTCTCATGGGCAGGGTGGGTCAGGCTTCCGGGGGAATGATCTCCTGGTATACGATGTCAAAGGGAATCCAGTCCTCCGGCGAAAAGGAGGAGCTGTAGAGCTGGGAACCAATCTTTTCCAGGGAGGACTCCGCGTCGTCCGTGATAATGTACTGGATGATTTTGACGCCGGAGGAAGGGGCGGTCTGCTCCCGCCGCCGGAGGGAGGAATAGGTCTCCTCATGCCGTTGGCCCTCTTCATAGGAAAGGGTGGTAATACGCTCTCCATCATAGGACAAGTCTTTCAGGAACATCATGGGGTAGTCGTCCTTGACGGATTCGTAATAGTCCGGGTCATACCGGGAAGGGTCGTCCAGCGTGTAGTAGCTGCAAAGCCGCACCGAGGCGGCTTTTCCGGCGTCAACAGCTTCTAAGAAATCCTCCCAGCTCTCCCGCCCGCTGGTGACGGTCCCGTCCTCTGTGACGAGACAACCATCCGCCTTGGCCTGTTCCAAACTGTAGTCCTGGGGAAGCTCCTCCAAAGGAATCGGTTCCGGCTTCCCTCCGCAGCCGGAGAGGAGGAACAGGCAGAGCAGCGCGGCAAGCATTCCCTTTTTCATGGCAGACCTCCTCTTTTTGATATATCCATCATAGCACGTATTTTCAAAAATCACAAGAGCGGGTTCCGCCGGGAAAGCGCCCGCGCCCAGTTTCCCGCTTGATTTGCCGTATGGATAAATTACACTGCCAGGCAGGCCGCCGCCGGTTTGTATTGACAATCCCCGGTCCGTCTGCTACAATACCATTCACAGCGATGAAAAGGCCCAGTACCCGTCATGTCCTTCGCAAAGAGAGCCCCCGGCTTGGTGGAAGGGGGAGGGAGGCGGACGGCGAATACCCCTTGGAGCTGGCGTCCGAACGGAGGAAAATCCCAGTAGGCACGCACCGGGTGCGCCCGTTACCGCGCGGGAGTGTGTCGGCACTCCATGAGGCCGTGTTCGCGAGAAGACGGCGAACCAGAGGTGGTACCGCGAATGCTTTCGCCCTCTGTCCCCACCGGGACGGGGGCGTTTTTCGTTCCGAAAACACAACAAAGGAGAAGATGCAACATGCAGATTTACGAGGAACTCAAGGCCCGNGGCCTTATTGCCCAGGTCACCGACGAGGCGGAGATCCGGGAACTGGTGAATACCGGCAAGTCGGTATTCTACATCGGTTTCGACCCCACGGCGGACAGCCTCCATGTGGGCCACTTCATGGCGCTATGCCTGATGAAGCGCCTTCAGATGGCGGGAAACCGGCCCATCGCCCTGATCGGCGGCGGCACCGGCATGGTGGGGGACCCCTCCGGCCGGACGGACATGCGGCAGATGATGACCACGGAAACCATTCAGCACAACTGCGACTGCTTCAAAAAGCAGATGGAGCGGTTCATTGAGTTCGGACCGGACAAGGCCATTATGGTGAACAACGCCGAGTGGCTGATGAAGCTGAACTATATCGAGCTTCTGCGGGAAGTGGGGGCCTGCTTTTCCGTGAACAACATGCTCCGGGCGGAGTGCTACAAGCAGCGGATGGAGAAGGGCCTCAGCTTCCTGGAATTCAACTATATGATCATGCAGTCCTATGACTTTTACCACATGTTCCAGACCCTGGGCTGCAATATGCAGTTCGGCGGCGACGACCAGTGGAGCAATATGCTGGGCGGCACGGAGCTGATCCGCCGGAAGCTGGGCAAGGATGCCTACGCCATGACCATCACGTTGCTGATGAACTCCGAGGGCAAAAAAATGGGCAAGACCGCCAAGGGTGCGGTATGGCTGGACCCCAACAAGACCTCTCCCTTCGAGTTCTACCAGTACTGGCGGAACGTGGGGGACGCGGATGTCCTCAAGTGCATCCGCATGCTGACCTTCCTGCCCCTGGANGAGATCGACGCCATGGACAAGTGGGAGGGCAGTCAATTGAACCGGGCCAAGGAGATTCTGGCTTATGAGCTGACCAAGCTGGTCCACGGGCAGGAGGAGGCGGAAAAGGCCCAGGAGACCGCCCGGGGCCTCTTCGCGGGCAGCGGCTCTACGGAGCACATGCCCTCCACGGAGCTGCCCGCCGCCAAATTCGAGGACGGGAAGATCGGGGCCATCGCCCTGCTGGTGGCCTGCGGCCTGTGCCCCTCCAACGGGGAGGCCCGGCGGTTGATTCAGCAGGGGGGCATGATGGTAAACGACAAAAAAGTGACGGACATTGCCGCGTCCTTTGACCAGGCGGACTTCCAGGGAGAGGGCGTTATTATCAAAAAGGGCAAGAAGATATTCCACCGGGCCTATATGGAATAAGCTTGAAAAAGAGGGCATTTGCCCTCTTTTTTCATAACCGCCCTTTTATTACACAAAAACTAGTTTTTGTGTAATAAAAAATTTCCAATCCTTTGGGATATTTTCCGCGTTTACAGGGTATTGCTGTCGAAAGGCCTTTCAAGGAGAGCTGCATATGCTGACAGAACGACAATTTACGGACGCCGCAGAGCGGTACCTGGACATGGTCTACCGGATTGCCCTGAACTGGTTCCGAAATNCTGCCGACGCAGAGGACGCGGCGCAAAACGCCATGCTCCGCCTCTGGAGGACGGACACGGAATTTCAGGGGNAGGACCATCTGCGCCACTGGCTGGTCCGGGTGGCCCTCAACGAGTGCAAGCGGATGAGCGCGCACCCTTGGCGGAAGCGCACGGTGCCCCTGGATCAGTGCCCGGAGCCGGTGTTCTCAGACCCGGCCCGGCAGACGCTTTATCAGGAGGTCATGGAGCTTCCCGCCAAGTACCGNGNGCCGCTGTATCTCTATTACTATGAGGGCTACAAAGTGGACGAGGTGGGGGAGCTGCTGGGCCTGAACGCGTCCACAGTCCAGACCCGGCTGGCCCGGGCCCGGGCGAAGCTGAAAATTCAATTAGAGGAGGTGTGAGCCTTGAAAGCATCGTATCGGGAAATGTTTGACGAGGTCCGCGCCTCTAAGCGACTGAACGAGGAGGTTCTGAACATGACAAAGCAGGAGAGGACCCAAGTGGTCAAGAAAGTATCGATATCCTTTATCATTGCGGCGGCGCTGGCCGTTCTTCTGGCCGGGACAGCCCTGGCGGCGGCCATCGGCATTCCCCAGACCTTGCAGGAGTGGTTTGGCCGGCAATGGACGGAAGCCGGGGGCGGGGAGGAAATGCCTAAGGAACAGGCGGAGGTCATCAAGAGCCTGGTCCAGCCGGTAGGCGTTACAGCGATCACAAACGGCGTCAGCGTCACCCTGGATTCCGTCACCCCCGGAGAGGGCAGTGTTTGCCTGATGCTCAAGGTAAAGGGGGAGCGCCTGTCCGGCAAATGGGATTTTATGCGCACGAAAATAACGGGCGGGCCGATGGAGAAAATGGCGGAAGGCCCCATAGGGTTTTCTTCCCATTGGAAAGACTTGGGTACTACGGAGGACGGGACGCAGGTGTTCCTATATTGGTTCGACGCGCCCAAGGGCGTCAATTTCCTGGAAGGCGGCGAAATGGAGTTGCGGCTTCAGGACATTGAGCTGCGGGATGAGAATCCTGTCCCGCCGGGCACCTATCCCGAGGGAATTATGGTGTCTGCCGATTTGGAAGGAACATGGATTCTGCCCTTTGCGCTGGAACCCTTGACGGACCAGCCGGCCTTGACGGCGAAAAGTGCCTGTGTGCCCTGTACAAAATGGGAGTGGGGAGAGAACTTCAGCAATGAGACGACCACTGAAATAACAATTGATATCCAGGATATCCGAGTGACCTCCATCGGCTACAGCTATCTCCTGCCCAAAGAGCTTGTAGAATTCTGTGAAAACTGCGATTATGACCGGAAATTGCCGGTATTGAATCTTAAAGGTGGTATGACCATCGAGGGTCTTGACTCCGGGCACGACTCCAGTGACCCGCAGATAAAAGGCTCCTGGGACTTTCCTGTAGACCTTTCCAAGGTGGAGTCCATTCAGTTCGGCGATGTGGTGGTCCCGCTGAAACAAGCGAAAAAGTGAACAGTTCAAAAGGAAGCGCCTGNCGTCAGACAGGCGCTTCCTTTTGCAGTCGGGCAGAGGGGCGCAGTTACTGCGTCACATCTCCCGCTGATAACGCACTACCAGATAAACCTCCAGCAGGCTTTTGGAAACAAAGGTCACAATTGCCGCCAAAGTTACCCAAAACGGCGCGTCAAACCCGATGGACACCCACGCTGCCGCCATGACTCCCCATTGCAGGACGTCCCCGGACAGGGCCTTGGCCCGGCGGCGAATCGCCACGTTCCGCTCGTCGTTGACTTCGATCTCCTTTCTCCGGGCCTGGGCCGGGTCCTTTGTGTCCAAGCGCAGCATCAAAAGCTGCGTCAGCCCGATGGCCGCCATGCCGCTGCCGGAGCCCATCAGCACGCCGCCCAGGCTGTTGGGAATTGCCTCCCACAATATCAGCGACGCCGCGGCAAAACACAGCCCTATGACGGTAAGCGCGATATACAGCGTCTTTTTCCCTTTCATGACGGTTCCTCCTCATAAATAAAAATTTCCTCAATCGGCACGCCGAAATACCGGGACAGCTTAAACGCCAGCAGGATGGACGGGTTGTAGCGCCCATTCTCCAAGGACCCGATGGTCTGCCGGGAGACCTCCAGCGACTCCGCCAGCTCCTCCTGCCGGAGTCCCCGGGCCTTCCGCAGCTCCTCCAGCCTGTTTTTCATCAAAAGCCTCCTCTCAATTATAATCTCCTTGTGACTTAATGGAAAGCTTGCTTTCCATTAGTAGAATAACATGAGTTTCGCTGAATGTCAAGTACACTTTCCATAATTTTTTTGGACAAACCTGTCATAGAGCGCACCAGGCGCTCATAGAGTGGAGTAACCAAAGAAAGGGGGAATCTCCCTTGCCAAAAAATGAACTGATTTCCCGTTATGAACAGGCTGCCGCCATTCTGCCCAGCCGCCTCCGCAAGGCGGCGCTGGCCCTCTCCAATGAGGAGAAGGCCGCGGCGGAGGAGCTGCGCCTCCGGGCGGGGCGGCCTCTGACGGTGCTGCTGCCCACGGGGGAGCTGCCGCTGGAGGCGGAGGTGGAGCCGGAGGAGCTGGAAACCCTGTGCGACATCGCCACGGAGTTCTCCCGCTACGCCGCGTCCGAGTCTATCCGGGAGGGATTTCTTCCCGTTCGGGGGGGCTTCCGGGTAGGGCTCTGCGGTACGGCGGTGATGAAGGACGGGGCCAACACAAACCTGAAAAACCTCTCTTCGGCGGCGATCCGCATCGCCAGGGAGCGCAAGGGCGTGGCCGAGGGCGTCGCTCCCCGGCTGTTCCGAGACGGCGGCTTTGTGAATACGCTGATTCTCTCCCCGCCGGGGGGCGGAAAGACGACTCTCCTGCGGGACTTGGTACGCTGTCTCTCCGAGGGGGGGCCGGACTGCCCGCCCCAGCGGATTTCCCTCATTGACGAGCGGGGGGAGGTGGCGGTGGTCCATCGGGGCGCGCCTCAAATGGACGTGGGGTCCCGGACGGATGTGCTGGACGCCTGCCCTAAGGCTCTGGGCATCCCCATCGTCCTCCGGGCCATGAATCCCCAGATCATCGCCGTGGACGAGATCACCGTCCGGGAGGATTTGGCGGCGATGAATATGGCGGCGGGCTGCGGCGTAGGGCTGCTGGCTACCATCCACGCCGCCGACATCCCGGAGCTGCTGCGCAAGCCCCTCTACCGGACCCTGCTGGAAAATCAGGTTTTCCGCCTGGCGGTCCGCATTCTGCGGGATGAAAAGGGACGGGCCTACGCGCTGGAGGAGCTGCCGTGCTGAAGCTGGTGGGAAGTCTCTGCGTCGCCTCCGGGGGCGCGCTGGCCTGGTATGTCCAGCGGGCGGAGCGCCGCCGGGAACAGGACACGCTGTCGGATCTCCAGCGGGCTTTCCGCCGGATGGGGGAGGAGGTCCGGATGGCCCGCACGCCCCTGCCCGCGGTGTTAACCTCCTTGGCCGGGGACTGCGGGGAGCCCGCCGCCGCCTTTTTTCAGGCCGCTTCCCAAGCCGCCGCCGGAGGGGAGGACCTTCCCCGCATCTGGCGGGAGCGGGCAAATCTTTTGCCCCTGTCTGAGAGGGACAAGTCCGCTGTTTCCGTCCTGGCCCAGGACCTGCAAGGGGACGAGGAAAAGGCCTGTAAAGGGATATTACATGTTATAAATACCCTGGCGGACAGCGCCGGGGAAGCGGAGAGGAAGCGCCCTGAGGAGGAGAAACGAGCCGCCGCGCTGTGGTTTTCCGCCGCGGCGCTGCTGGTGATTTTACTGATATAGGGGAACGAACACATGGATGTGGATCTGATTTTCAAAATTGCCGCCATTGGCATCCTGGTGGCGGTGCTGAACCAGCTGCTGGTCCGCTCCGGCCGGGAGGAGCAGGCCATGATGACGACCTTGGCGGGGCTGGTGGTGGTCTTGATGATGATGGTCCAGGAGATCAGCGACCTCTTTGACCTCATCAAGACCCTGTTCAACTTTTAGCCGTGGAGCTGTCCATACAGGCGGCGGCGCTGTGCGTCGTGGCGGCCCTGCTGGCCCTGGTGGTGCGGCGGGGAAGCCCGGAGGCGGCGCTGCTGCTGACCCTGGGGGCCGCGGCGGCGGTGCTCCTCTCCCTGGCGGGGAGCCTGGAGCGGCTGATGGACTTTTTAGGGGAACTGGTGGAGGAGAGCGGATTGTCCCGGGAGCTGTTCACCCCCCTTTACAAAACCGTGGGCATTGCCCTGGTGGTGAAAATCGGCGGCAGCCTCTGCCGGGACGCGGGGGAGTCGGCCCTGGCCTCGGTGGTGGAGACGGCGGGAGCGGTCTGCGCCCTCATCGCCGCCCTGCCCCTTCTCCGGGCGGTGCTGTCGCTGTTGATGGAGCTGATGCGATGAAGAAATGGATCTGTCTGCTGTTCTTCCTCCTGGCCCTGACGGGGGAGGCCCGGGCGGCGGAGGTGCCGAAGGATCTGACGGACGCGCTGCCGGAGGCGGCGGAGGATATGCTGGAAATCGGGGACCTCTCCGGCCCCGAGGGCTTCTCCCAGGGATTGGCGGGAATTGCAGAGCGCGTTTCCGGGGAGGTGAAAGCCGTTTTGCGCCAGCGCGTCCGGGGGGCGGCGTCCATCCTGCTGGTGGCGGTGGCCTGCGGCGCGGTGGACGGCTTCGCCCGGGGAACCGGGGAGGGGAAAGCGGCCGCCTTTCTCCCCATGGCCGGAGCTCTGGCGGTGACGATGCTGACAGCGGGAAGCCT
>NZ_CAJMXG010000116.1:0-9013 GCF_905219725.1 Oscillibacter sp. CU971 | reverse complement strand
GGCCGGGGCGGGCGCGTGGGCGGCGGTGCGTTCTTGGCGTCCAGATACTCACGGACGGCCTCCGGCACCGCCTGCTCATAGAGCTGGCGCATGGCCTCGTCCATCTTCTTCTGTACTGTGGTCTCTTCCTTTTTCAGATAGAATTTCAGCGCGTCCATCTTCTCTGCGTCGAACGAGATTGTGACTTCTATTTTTTCCATCGCGCGTTTCCTCCTGCTTCTACATAATGGGACCCATTTGATGCGGGACAGGCTCATCCTGGACCGGCGGCGATGGCAGATGCTCCGCGTGTGTATTCACGCAGAAGGTATCCAGCTTCTGCCACAGCGACTCCCTGGCCTCATCCGTGAGCGCACAGGAAAACCATTCATCGCCGCCAGGCGACCTCACCACAATATCCAGCGTATCATCGACCCTGCCTGTGTCTGCCATGTAGGATGTGTACGCCTGAATATAGGAGTCCTCCACTTCACTTGATAGTTGTCTTCCGAATACGCTTTTCTCATCAGCAAGAACATCCAGGCGGAAGTTGATTCGCTCATCTTCCACACCGATTCTCTCCCGCACATCCAAATCCGCGGCTGTCAATGAGCGGTTTCCCTGGAGTAAGGGATGCTGTATCGACGCCCAGCTTTTGAGCATCGCCGGCGAAGCGGAAATGGTCATCTGACGGGCATACACCTGCTGGACGCCCTGCTCCTTGAGGAACCTGTCTCCGATCCGGTTCATAATCTCCAGGTCAAACGCGCAGGCGCTGACCGACCCAATAGCAGACGGCAGATCCCGCCCCACGCAGACGGTGCAGAGGGCGGGCCATTCTTTGACCTCCGGGTACTGCTGGAGCGCTTCCCGGTACACAGCGGTCCGCTTGACGGCGTCGGCGTCCGTCACGGAGCCGGAGACGAACCCGCTNACCCAATGGGGCCCGGCATCCCCGCCCAGAAGGACGCGGGTAAAGCAGATGGGCAGCTGGGCGGTCATGCGGAAGAGCGCGCACTCCGCCTCGTCGCGGNCCCGGTCAAGGCTGTTGTCCTTACCCATCCAAGGCAGGTGGGAGGACATATCGTCCAGCAGCTTCCAGACCATATTGACCTGCCTCCGGCGGTCTCCTCCCGCAAACTCCAGGGCGGACACGAAGCGCCGCAGATTTCGGATGGTCTTTTGCTGGAGCTGGGGGGAGGCGGGCACGGTGAAAGACGACCAGCGGGTTGCTTCCAGTTCATGGTCGTATCTCTCCATCAATTTCGGATCGGGAGTTTCGCCCTCCAGTTTTGCCATGCCCTGGAGGATAGCGTCCGTCCAGAGCCGCCGCCGTTCAGCCCAAGGAGGAAATCCCTTTTGCTGATAGCGTTCGATTCCGGTTTGCCGTTCGATGGCGTAGGCGATGAGGCCCTCGGCCACGAGGGAGGTGTGAAATCTGTCCATAGCGCCTCCTATCCCATTGTCGGGCCCATGGCCCGCTCAGCTTGCCTATGGGCCTCGAGCTCGTCATGGAGTCGGGCCAGCTCCGCCGCGTCCACGCACTCCAGCAGCAGCTCAGGCGTGCCTTCGTCCACTCGGACATCGGATACCCGCGCGTCCAGCAGAGCGGCGAAGTTCTCCTGACCTTTGGCAGTCAGCTTTTTCAGGTCTTCCACCGGGACCAGGAAAACGGAATTTTTATGAGCCAGAGCGGCGTGATCGGGAAGACCGTCAAGGGCAAGGAGGCCGCGGACCGTCATGCTGCCCTCCAGCACCGGCTGGGGTACATGACAGATGTCTGCCAGTTCCCCGCCTGAGAGATAACGAAGGTCCCGGATTTCCCGGACCGTCAGGCCAAAGTCATCATGGAGCTTTGTGTATAGGTCCTCGCCGTCGTGAAGCTCCAGGGCGGCGGCGATGGCCTTTTCAAGCACCTCAGCCTGTCGGCTCAGGGGAAGGTCAGCCAGAGACCTTGAAGCGCTCTCTTCCGGATGTGCGCAGTGACTCAGCCGGCAGACCATCTCAATGCGGTCGGAGCGCAAGCTTGCGCTNAACACCTCTTCGTGTTTTGCCAGCTTATCGAGAAGCATTTCGTCCAGGCCGTTACCCACCTGAACATTCAGCCCCGTCTGCTCTCTCAGCGTGTCAAAGGAAATGTGCCAGTTTCCGTCGCGGCTGTGTTCCGCCGCGTCCTGAACGATACGCGCAGCCGCACGCTCCAGCTCGGCGTTCAGAATGTCCCGAATTCCGGGAATGTAGGCCGCGATGCGGGCGCAGTCATACTTCTCCGCGTCAACAAGTATTCCGTCGTTGCAGCCCTGACCCAACGCCAGAAGGCAGTGGATCACACCATCCCTGCTGAACATACAGTCCTTTTTCTCCCGGATGAACGGCTGATTGTCCAGGGGAGTGATCTTCAGCCTGCAAAAATCCTCATGGGACAGCTCCACCACCTTTTCAATCTGGCAGTCGTCCATCTGAAAATTGAGAGGCTTTTCCATAAAATTAGCTTTGAATTTCATTGCGTATTTCCTCCTGTGCTTATGGCAAATAACTGCGGGGGTTGGTCCGCTGCCCGTTGACCCGGACCTCGAAGTGCAGATGCGGCCCGGTAGACCTCCCGGTGGAACCGGACAGGGCAATCACGTCCCCGGCCTCCACCGTCCGGCCTACCCGCGCCAGCAGCTGGGAGCAGTGGCCGTACAGCGTGACCAGCCCGCCGCCGTGGTCGATCATCACGTAATACCCGTAGCCGCCCTGGTTGTATGTGGAGACGGTGACCGTCCCCGGCAGGGCGGCCCGGATGGGCGTGCCGGTGGGGACCGCCAAGTCCATGCCGCTGTGGCCCTTCGTCTTGCCGGTGAAGGGGTCCCTGCGGTAGCCGAACTCCGAAGTGATGACGTTCCGCCAATTCGGCCCGATGGGAGAGCAGAAGCCGTCGGCGCCGATGAAGGGCGTGTCCGCTCCGTCGAACCCGCCTCCGCCAGACGCGCCCCCGCCGGTGTAGCCATAGCAGATCAGGCTGTAGACGCTGCCGGCGTTTTGCTTCTGCTCGTCGGTGGGTTCCACGCCCATGGCCGCGGCGATGTTCCGCCAGACGATTTCCATATCCTCAACGGGGATGGCCACGGTATACCGCTCCTCTGTTTCGGCGGGCGGGTCGCTGCCCTCTATGGGGACCATGCGGGTCCGCTCCTCGTAGGTGACGAAGCAGTCCACGAACCTCTGGTGGTCCCGTCGACTGGGGGAGTCTTCCCCGAAGTACAGGGCATAAAAAAACGCCTTGACTCTGGTACCGTCAAGGCTCTTTCCTTCCTCTGTCTTTCCGTTCAATGTGGAAATGAAGCCGTCCAGCAGGCCGAAGCTGGTACGCATGTCCTCGACGTAGGTCCGATACTCCTCGGGGGTGTCCGCCGGGAGCTCCCCACCGTAGAAGCACAGCTCAGCGGCGGAGATATTGTGCGTGGCGGTGCCGGAGGCCAGGGCGCACAGGAAGGCGATGAGCAGGATGATGGGGGAGAGGACCGCCACGGCGAGCCAGCCCATAGTTTTCCTGGTGTTCTCATCGGTGAGGACCGTGGCGGCGGCCTTGGCGATGAGAGCGGCGTTAGCCAAGGGTCATCCCCCAGTCTGCTGTGGAGCCTGTTCTCCCTGTGCCTGGGCAGTTTTCAGCTCCTCCCAATGTTCCGCCAGAGCCTGGAGCGTATCCTCGTGGTCGGCGCAGGTGTGGGTCTCCGCCCATTGCCGGTACTGGTCGAAGTCCATGCCGCCGTCCAGCAGGAGTTTGCATACTTCCACCGCGTCGTTTTGAATACAGGCGTGGAGAGCGCCGTGGTCATTGGTATCCACCCACATCCGCTTTTTCAGCATGTCCTCCGCGATCCAGTTATTATGACCTCCGCAGGTCAGCATGTGCAGTGTCCTCCAGGCGTTGGGGCCTCCGGAGATCCCTTTCTTCACCAGCGTGGATAATGTGCGAAAGTCCTTGTCCCCGGCGAACTGCTCCAGGAGACGGGACGGCGCGGCGGCGATCTGCTCATCGGTACACTGCTTGATAATCGCCTTAGCAATCGGGCGGTGTTCCAGATAGGCATAGGAGGCCATCTCCCCCTGGAAGCACGGCGGCAGGTCCTCGGTGTAGGTTTCTGCGTGTTCCAGCATGTAGGATATTTTCTTTAGATCGTTAATGTTGATTGCTTTTTCACACGCGGCGCGGTAGGCCGGCTCCGAGAACGGCAACCCGTCCTCCAGCAGCAGAAGGCTCATCTGCCGCCCTACCAGACCGGGTCTGCCCGCCGCTTCAATGAGCAGGTCGTCTGCGTGGGAGTCCAGCAGCTTTGGGTACAGTTCCCTGAATGCGCTCAACTCGCCGTCCCGAATGGCGAGGACCGTTCTGTCGTAATCGCTGAGATGAAGAGGGCGCTGCCCCACCGTATCCATGTAGGCGGTGATGCTCCCGGTTATGCGGCGGAGGAGCTGTTCCGTCTGGGACATGGCCTGTTCCTGCCGCTCCCGTTGCTCCACCAGGGCTTCGATAATCACCTTCTCCTCCTGCTGGCTCAGATGCACCACCCTGCCGCCGGTATCATCTTCAATTCCGTCGATTTTCATATGCCGTACATGAGTGGCGTTGTCGCCATGGAACGCCTTGGTGATAGCGGAGGAGATGAGGAACATCCGGTCCAGGTCATTCCCGTTTTCACCGAGAGTCTTGCCGGTGAGGAATTTTTGCGTAACGCTCTTTTCCTGACCCTTATCGTACCATTTGAGGTACGCGTCCAGGTACACGCCCTCGCTGCCGCCGTAGTCTGTGGTGCAGAAAATACCGGCATCCTTGGGAATCTCCCGACCATTCTTCCAGAAGTCATCCAGAAGGAAATATTCGTCGGGCAGATAGCCCTGACCTTCCAGGCGGTGCTTCAGTTCCTCGAAAACCTCAGCCGCTGTCCGCTGGCCGTCGTATTCCAATTTGCCGGGATCATCCGCGGAGGGCTTCCAGCGTTCAAACTCAATGACATTCATTTTCCTGTGATTCTCCTATTAAAAGATTTTTGGCTTGTCTCAGCCGGACTGGGTATGCTATGATAGGACTAGAACAAAGTTTTGTGTTGAAGGGGGCGTCGACCATGGGGGACCGGACTTATATCGCCTGTGACCTGAAAAGTTTTTACGCCTCGGTAGAGTGCATCGAGCGGGGTCTGGACCCCCTGACCACCAACCTCGTGGTGGCGGACCTGAGCCGGACGGAAAAGACCATCTGCCTAGCGGTGACACCGTCTCTGAAAGCCTGGGGCATCTCCGGACGGGCCCGGCTGTTCGAGGTGGTCCAGCGGGTCAAGGAGGTCAACGCCCAGCGGCAGCGCCAGGCCCCAGGGCGGCAGCTCACCGGCTCCTCCTCCAGCGACCCGGAGCTGAAGGCGGACCCCAGCCTGGCGGTGGACTACATCGTGGCCCCGCCCCGGATGGCCCATTACATGAAGTGGAGCACACGGGTCTATAATGTGTACCTCAAATACATCGCGCCGGAGGACATCATCACCTACTCCATCGACGAGGTCCTGATGGACGTGACCAACTACCTGGACACCTACAAGCTCAGTGCCCGGGAGTTGGCCATGAGGATTATTCTGGACGTGCTGGAGACCACGGGCATCACCGCCACGGCGGGCATCGGGCCGAATTTGTACCTGTGCAAGATCGCCATGGACATCTGGGCCAAGCGCATCCCGGCGGACAAAAACGGCGTCCGCATCGCCCAGCTGACGGAGAAGAGCTACCGCCATAATCTGTGGGACCATCGGCCCTTGACGGACTTTTGGCGGGTGGGTCCTGGCTACTCCAAAAAGCTGGAGGCGGAGGGCCTCTACACCATGGGAGACATCGCCCGCTGCTCCATCGGCAAGCCCACGGATTACTACAACGAGGAGCTGCTTTATAAAATGTTCGGCGTCAACGCGGAGCTGCTCATCGATCATGCCTGGGGCTGGGAGCCCTGCACCATCGCGGACGTGAAAGCCTACAAGCCGGAGACAAAAAGCATCGGTGGGGGACAGGTCCTGCAAACTCCCTATCCCTATGAGATGACCCGTCTTGTGGTCCGGGAGATGGCGGACCAGCTGGCGCTGGAGCTGGTGGGCAAGGGACTGGTGACGGACCAGCTGACCCTGACCGTGGGCTACGACATTGAAAACCTGACGGACCCGGAGCGCCGGAAAAAATATCAAGGCGAGGTCAAGGCAGACCGTTATGGACGCTCCATCCCCAAGCACGCCCACGGCACCGCCAATCTGGAGGAATACACCGCCTCCACGAAGCGGATTATCGCCGCCGCCCTGGAGCTTTATGACCGGATTATTGATCGGGACCTGCTGGCCCGGCGGCTGACCATCAGCGCGGGCCGCGTGCTGCCGGAGGGCGATGCCCCACAGAAGAAAGCGTATGAACAGCTGGATCTGTTCACCAACTACGCCGCCGCACAGGAACAGCAGGCAAAGGAAGCCGCCGACCTGGAGCGGGAAAAGAAGGTGCAGAAAACCGTATTGGATATCAAAAAGCGGTTCGGGAAAAACGCCATCCTGAAGGGCATGAACTTTCAGGAGGGGGCCACGGCCAAGGACCGGAACCGCACGATTGGAGGACATCGCAGTGGGGAAGTATGACGATATCATCGACCTGCCGCATCCCACTTCGGAGCGGCATCCCCGGATGCCCATGGCCAACCGTGCGGCGCAGTTCAGTCCCTTCGCCGCTCTGTCTGGATATGACGGCGCCGTCCGAGAGACGGCCCGGCTCACCGACCGCAGACCCGAACTGACCGAAGAAGCGAAGTCCGTTTTAGACGCTAAGCTTCAACTGCTGGTTCCCGGTATGGGCGCGTCGTTTACCTACTTCCAGCAGGATGAAAAAAAAGAGGGCGGCGCCTACTTGACAGTCACAGGAACGGTAAAAAAATTCGATAGCTATGCCCATGAGATCATTTTGGCGGATGACCGTCGAGTACCCATTAACGATATTCTGGAGGTACAGAGCGAGGCTTTGGGGAACTGAACAAGGAAGGGACCAGCTTTGGCTGGTCCCTTCTTACTCATCTTACGCCGATTTGGCAAGGCCGCGTGCGTGCAGCAGGGCCACAAACGCGGACGCTTTCCCGCAGGCGTTATCCCTCTCTTTGGAATTGTCTTCCCGGACAAGGTTCCGGAACATCGTCCAGAGGGCCTTGACGGACCTTTCTCCGCTTTTGAGGAGGAAGCTCTGGAGGTTCAAGCCCTCGTTAAGGAGGACCGCTGCGTCGTATACGGCTTTTGTGGAAGCCCACGGCATTCGGGTTGTCCGGCGGACCACCGGCGGCGGCGCAGTATACCACGACCTGGGGAACCTGAACTATTCCTTCATCACCGATGCTGGAGAGGCAGAGAGCCTAGCCATGGAGCGTTTTACCCGGCCCGTAGTCAGCGCCCTTCGGGGCCTGGGCCTCCAGGCGGAGGCCTCCGGGCGGAACGATATCTTGGTGGAGGGAAGGAAGGTCTCTGGCACGGCCCAGAGGCTGCTGAATGGCCGTATCCTGCACCACGGGACCCTGCTCTTCGACACAGACTCAAACATGGTGGCCGGAGCGCTGCAGGCGGCCCCGGAGAAATTCCGCTCCAAGAGCGCTAAATCAGTGCGAAGCCGAGTGGGAAATATCCGGGATTTCCTGGAGACAGATATGGATCTGCCATCCTTTTGGACTTATTTAAAAACGGCACTGGCGGGGGAAGGTTTTATAACCGGAAGTCTATCCCCAGAGGAACTGGAAGCCGTGGAGGTGCTGAAACGGGGCCAGTATGATACCTGGGAGTGGAACTTCGGTCATTCACCTGCTTACGACATGATGAACAGGCGGCGCTGGGACGGCGGAAGTCTGGAAGCCCGAGTCTCCGTGAAGGAGGGGCGGATCACTGGAATAGCGTTCCTGGGGGATTTTCTCGCCCGCCGTTCTTTGGACTCGTTGGCAGAGGCTTTGGAGGGCGTGCTCTTCCGCCGGGAGGATGTTGCCAGAGTATTGGAGCAGTGCCCGCTCCAGGACTATTTCGGGGAAATCTCCAAGGAGGAGGTTTTGGAAACCCTGTTTTACATACAAGGGCAAAACGAAACCGCGTGTGATTGACACACGCGGTTTTTACTATATCTCCTCCCGCTGAAGGGGACGAGTTAGAAGGCGGACATCCGGAAGGTTTATGGTTTCAGCGGCACGGAACGCGGCGTCCAAATAGCCGTTTGCGTCATTCTCTGGGAAGGGGAGATGGCACAGCAAGAGATGCCTAGGACGCAAGACATCCTCCAGACAACGGCGGCCCTTTCGCAGGGTAATCCACGGGAAGTTGAGAATGGCCAGATCGATAGAGAAGCCGTTCAGCCGTTTGAGGAGGGATGGGCTGGCTGTTTCACAGTCTCCGGCTATCAGGATGTGAGATATGCCGTCGGAGAATAGCAGTCCATAATGAGGTACATCCTGATAGTCCGGCCCATCGTGGGGAAGTCGGAGAAACCGCAAGGCCATCCCTTCACCAGAGAAACGAGTTTCCTCTCCGGCGATTAGGAGTTGATCGCCAAAGTCCTGCCGGGGTAGGGCGAGCTTTGCGGCGGGCCAGATCATGCGGGCCTCGGAAGCCAAGCGGAAGGAGTAGTGGTCCGGGTGGCAGTGGGTGAAGCAGAGCAGTTCCGGCGGTGGAAGAACTGTCTGCATCCGTTTCCAGAGGGTGGGCGAGACTGTGGAGAAGCCTGGAATTTCCTCGGTGTGGAGAGCATCTACCCAAATGACATGGCCTTTCCACTCCAGAACCACGCCAGCGTTGGCGGTCAATATGACGGAACAAACAAGCATGGCATTTTTCTCCCAGTCGGTAAGAATATCGTGCAGCGGCTCTGGCGTATCGAAATTCATAAAAGCAGCGATTAGGAGATAGCGGACTCCATTCGTTTTGTCAGCTGTTGTGCCGCTTTGTGCAGAGCTTCTTCCGGCGTGTCTTCAGATATCACGCAGCTATGAACTGCTCGTGCAATAATTTCTTCC
>NZ_CAJMXG010000115.1:0-9136 GCF_905219725.1 Oscillibacter sp. CU971 | reverse complement strand
AGGTTACATTACAATTTTCCAATCACGGCGGGACAATTCCAAAGGAAAAACTGGAGCGGATTTTTGAGCAGTTTTATAGGCTGGACACGGGACGCGGCACAGGCGGGGCCGGACTGGGCCTTGCGATTGCCAAGCAGATCATCACACTCCACAATGGAACGATCACAGTGGAGAGCAGAGACGGTCTGACGGTTTTTACCGTAATACTTCCTGCTTTGTAGGAAAATTGTTCGAAAGTCCGTAGAGAAAACGTAAAACAAGCATCGGCGGTTTTGGTATGATAGAACCAAACTCGCCGATGCTTGTTTATGGGAGGAACATCTATGTTTATGATTAGAGAAATCCTGGGCTATTGTATCATCAGTGCCATCTGCCTTTTGGGTATGGCCATTCTCTACGCGCCCGTTTGCTTCCTGCTCCGAAATCGAGTGCAGCCGGCAAAGCAGCTCGCCTATTTCCTGTTCGGGGCCTGCGTAATCATCGTCCTGGCGGCAACGGTCATCATCGGTTCGTCCAAAACCGCTGCGGCAGATCGTTCACTGAACCTGGTCCCGTTCCAGGTCTTTCAAGAGACCTGGGGTATGCCGGAGCTGAAAAAGATTGCTCAAACTGCCGCAAATGTCGTGATGTTTGTCCCGCTGGGCTTTCTGATGCCGGTGGCCTTCCGGAGAATGCGCAGCTTTGGGAAAACCACTCTTTCCCTGGCGCTGTTCTCCTTTGCCATTGAGTTCACGCAATATTTCACCGGCAGGTCGGCAGACATCGACGATCTCATACTCAATACTTTGGGCGGGATATTGGGGTATCTGATTTTCTTTGCAGTGTCAAGGCTGTTCTGGAAAAAGCGTCCCCGCAGGACAAACCGAGCCTGTCACCGCTCTGTGAGAAAATCGTAAGAAAGTTCGTAGGAAAACAGAGGAACCCTGTGTGAGCGAGCGAGAAAACAGCGTTCTTGCTTTTGGTACAATGACTGTGCCAAGGCAAGAGCGCCTTTATTTTTATCAGCGGGAAAGGAGTTTTCACATGGAATTGCTGATCGACCATGTTTCCAAGCGATTCAAGGACAAAAAAGCGGTCAATGACATCAGCCTGGAGCTGACGCCAGGGGTCTGGGGCCTGTTGGGGGCCAACGGTGCGGGCAAAACCACCCTCATGCGGATGATCGCCGGAATCATGCAGCCCACCTCCGGCCGGGTGGTGTATGACGGTGTTCCCATCCAGGAGTTAGGGGAACAGTACCGGAGCATTTTCGGGTTCCTGCCCCAAGACTTCGGCTTCCACCCGGAGTTCACCGTCAAGGACTACCTGGCCTATGTGGCCGCCCTGAAGGGTCTCCCGGAGAGGCAGAGCTGGCGGAGGATTCGTGAGCTGCTGGAGCGGGTCTCCCTGATGGACGTCTACAACAAGAAGATTTCCAAGCTCTCCGGCGGCATGAGGCGCAGAGTGGGGATCGCCCAGGCCCTGCTGAATGACCCGGAGGTTCTGATTCTGGACGAACCCACCGGGGGCCTGGATCCCGGTGAGCGGGTGCGCTTCCGCAATCTGCTCTCGGAGTTCGCCCATGACCGGATCGTGCTGATCTCCACCCACATCGTCCCCGATGTGGAGTATATCGCCACCTGCCACGCCATCATCAAGGGCGGCAAGCTGCTGGCGACGGGGACGACGGAGGAACTTGTCAAGCTGGTGGAGGGCAAGGTGTGGAGCTGTACCATCCCGGCAGAGCTGGTGCCGGNGTATGAGAGTAAGCTGCAAATCACCAATCTGCGAAACGAAAACGACGGCAGCGTCTCCATCCGTTATCTGTCAGACCGGCCCTGCAACGCCGTTTCCAGTGCCGTGACACCCCGCCTGGAGGATCTGTATTTGTGGATGTTCCCGGAAAGCAGCGGAGAAAGTGACAGGAGGTATCAGTAAATGCGAATCTTTCGGCTGGAACTGAAACGGATCTTGAAGTCAAGGCTCACTTGGAGTTTGCTGGCGCTGGCATTGATCCTCTCCGCCCTGCTGGCCTATCTGCCGACTACCTACTGCTACAGCAACTATACGGACGAGGCCGGGAACGAGGTTAACTTAACCGGACTGGCCTCCATCGCCTATGAAAAAGAGCGGCAGGCAGACGCCAGCGGCATTGTCACCCCGGAACGGGTGCGGGAGGCCGTAGAGATCTATCAAGCCTGCCTTACGTCCTACGGCGTCACGGAGTCTTACGATCTGCCGGAAGGCGTCTATGAGAAAGAAATCCTCCCCATCGCCCCGCTGCTCCACGGCGTGAAGGAGGCGTTTGCCGACCCGGACACCGGCATGGCCCCCACCATCATGCAGATCGACCCGGCCCAGATCGACGACTACTATTCTGTCTGCGAAGCACGGATCGCCTCCCTGATGGCCATGGAGCAGCCGGACAGCCCCGCTGTCCAGCACAAGGCCGTGGAGATGTACAGACAAGTGAAAAAGCCCTTTGAGGTCTATCCCGGCATGAGTTCCACCATCCTGGACTACCAGAATATCATAGGCTTCCTGGTGCTGCTGTTCTGCGTGGTAATTGCCGCCCCGGTGTTTTCCGCCGATTATCAGTCGGGCGCGGACGATATTCTGCGCTGTACCCGGAATGGCCGGGCCAGGCTAGGTGTTTCCAAGGTGTTGGCCGCCCTGTTCGTCAGCGCCGCCGCCTTTGTGATCTGCGCCGTCGTGCATATTATGGTGGTCAATAGCCTATTCGGTTGGGAGTGTACCAAGACCTCCATCCAGATGCTCTACTCCATTGTGACCCTGACCGGCATGAATATCGGGGAGCTTCAGCGCCTATTTGCTGTGGCCGGTCTGCTCTCGGTGCTGGCCTCCGTCAGCTTCACGCTGTTCCTCTCCTCCAGAAGCAAGACCACTGTGGCGTCTCTGGCCTCCGGGCTAATGTTTTGCATCGCGCCGGTGGTGCTCTCTATGACGGTGCCGGGGGCGCTGTCCACCTCGTTGTGCAGCATCCTCCCCGCCAGCGGCACCAGCATCCAGGCCAGTATTCTCTACGCCATTACTGACTTCAAGTTTTTGAACTTAGGCGGTCTGGCGGTCTGGACGCCCTGGGCCATGATCGGGGCCTGTATCATTGAGATACCGCTGTTCGCGTTCCTGGCGGTGCGCTCCTATTGTAAACACACAGTAAATTGAAAACAGCTTAAAGAACCTGTTAATAAATCCCACCATGAGACGCAAATTGATCTGCCCAGCGGCAGAAAAGAAAAAAACCGCTGCTGGGCAGTCCTTCTCTCATGCCTAAAATATGTTATTTAAAGCGGCGGTTTTGATTTCAAAGCCGCCGTGTTTCGCATATAAAGTCCGGCGGCTGATAGGAGGTGTAGCCGCCATGATGGGATATAACGGTATTCAACACGGGCATAGAGGGGACAATNCATCAAAAAAACTACTGCCCCTGTCAGGAGGCAGTGCACCTATGAGTATAAACTATACAGTATAGGTAATAACCACTATACTTTACATTCCGCCCGGAGGGTCCTGGACCCTCCGGGCATTTTTTGTCGGATTACGTCATTTTTGCGGCCTCAAAAATTTTATCAAAAAGCGGGCGTTTTGCGGGCAGCGGACGGCAGCGGCNGTGTCTTGGTAGCGGAAAGGGAGAAAACCACCTTATCCCCCGGCGAAAGGGGGTGAGTAAATGGAAATCCCCCGCGACTATGACGAGCGGAGCCGCTTTGACGCTTTCTGCAAGGCGGTCCTGCGAAATGAAGCCCGGAGCTATATGCGAAGTCTTTGCCGCCAGCGGAAGCATGAGTTTTCGCTCTATGCTGTTCCGTGGGAAGAAATGGACAAGCTCCGCACCGCAGACGACTACCCCAGCGACAGCTTTGTGTTCAGCGCCCACGGATATGATCTGCACATTGGCAATGAACTGGTAGCCGAGGCGTTCTCCGGCCTGTCCGGACAGGACCAGAGCATCCTGATCCTGCGCTGTGTCCTGGATATGACGGATGAGGAAATCAGCCGGATCATCGGCCTGTCCCGAAGCTCCGTCCAGCGCCGCCGGGCAAAGGCCCTGGACGAACTGCGGATGAAATTGGCGGCGATTGCGCCGAAAGGAGGAAAGAAATGAGCAGTCCAATCTACAAGGGCCGGGAGCCGCTGCCGCTGACAGTCATCCACGCCGCCAAGGCCGGAAACGGCGAGGCCATAGAGCAAGTTCTGTGGTATTACAGAAGTTACATAAACAAGCTCTGTACCCGGATGCTTTATGACGAGACCGGCTGTCCCCACAGATGTGTGGACGAGTACATGAAGCGCCGCCTGGAGGCCAAGCTCACCCAGGCCATCATTTTTATGAACTAACCAACCCCACGGGCGGGAGGAACGGCTTACCCTTTCCACGTTCCTCCCGTCCGCCCCGGCGCGGAATCAAATCCCGCCGTGAGACGCAAACCATCAAGCATATTTGCTTTGACCGGAACATAAACATTTGCGCAGGAGGTGTCTGCCATGGAGGAAAGGGCAAAAACGGCAAAAAACTTGACACAGCCGCAAGAGGTCACGGCGACCATCCACTATGCGCGCAACGGTCCAAGCCTGGAATCCTGCCTGGTTTCCATCCTTTCTGCACACCTGTCAAAAAGTGCGGTTATTTGACGCTTTTTCTCATATTTGCTACAATATAGATGTAGATATTGTTCCGCAAATATGAGAGGTTTCAGCAGAAGGGAGCATCTATGACCTTTGTGCGGAACAAAAAAGAGAACAGCGACAGTTTTATCGTCCAATGGAACATAGCGGTCTATGTCCGCCTCAGCAAAGAGGACGGGGACAAACTGGAAAGCGACAGTATCCAGAACCAAAAACGAATCATCGAGCAGTATATCAAATACTTGGAGGACCAGGGAGAGCAGATTGCCTCCGTGGAGGTTTACTCCGATGACGGCTACCCGGGCGGAAACTTTGACCGCCCGGAGTATAAGCGCATGATGCGGGACATTGAGGCGGGAATCATTAACTGTGTGATCTTCAAAGACAACTCCCGCCTGGGCCGGAATTACCCAGAGCTGGGCCGTCTTATGGAGGAATACTTTCCGCAGAAGGGCATCCGGGTCATCTCCGTCTTGAATCACATAGACAGCTTGAAGGACCCCCATGGGTATTGCAGTGCCATTGTCTCCTTTTCCAACATTATGAACGATGACTACATCCGGCAGCTCTCCATCAAGATCAAGTCCACCTTTGCCATGAAGCGGGAGCGAGGGGAGTTCCTTGGCAATTACGCGCCCTATGGCTATGCGAAGAGCCCCGAGGACCGGCACAAGCTGGTGATCGACCCGGAGGCCGCCGAGGTGGTCCGCATGATCTTTCACTGGTACGCCGGGGGAACGCCTGCCAGCCGCATTGTCAAGCAGCTCAACGCCCTGGAGATCATGCCGCCCTCGGTCTATAAGACCAGCAGGGGCTGCAGGGGCTTTGACCGNCATNCCAGNGGAGGCGTGAAGCGCAACGCCTGGGCGCTGACCACGGTGAACTCCATCTTGAAGGACGAAGTGTACATCGGGAATCTGGTGCAAGGCAAGCACAAAAGCACCTCGTACCGGACAAAGNAAATGGNCCCCACGGATGAAAGCGAGTGGACGGTGATCGAGGGGACCCACGAGGCCATCATACCGGACGAGGTATTTGCCGCGGTGCATGAGCGTTACGCCCGGCATCCCAGGGCACGCAAGGACCTGCAAACCAGCTACCCGCTTTCCGGATTTGTAAAGTGCGCCCACTGTGGGGGGCGGATGAACCGGAACGTCTCCCACGGCGTCGCCCGGTTCCGGTGCATGACCCGGATATATTCCCCGGAGAAATGCCAGTGCCCATCCATTCGGGAGGCAGCGCTGGAGGCGGCGATTTTGAAAGCGATACAGGCGCAGATACAGGAGCTGGTGGACGCGAAGGCGGTCATTGACGCGGCCCGGCAGGTCAGAAGTGACGGACGTGCTTCCAATGAATACCTGATTGCACTCAACCGCGCCGAGCGGGAGCGGAAACGGCTGGAGGACGCAAAATTCCGCCTGTACGACAACTTTGAAAAGGGAATCCTGGACCAGGACGAATATCTCCGCTTCAAGGAGAAGTACAACGGGGAGATTGCGGAGCAGGAGGGGCAGATCAAGCGCCTTCAGACGGCCATGGCGGAGCTCAAGGAGGCCCGGCGGCAGGATGACGAGTTTGTATCTTATTTTGAGCGGTACGGCAACATCGACCGTCTGGACCGGGAAACCCTGGAGCGGCTGTTGGATCATGTCTCCGTAGAGGACGCGGCCAACGTCCACATCTATTGCAAGTTTTCCCCGGAACGTGGAAAACTCCTCGACTTCGCAAAGAATGTCGAGGAAGAGACAACGAGTGCGGCAGTTGATACACATTGAGACAAAATCTAAAGGGTGATTTGCAGTTGATACACCCTTTCGCGGAAGATGCCGGAAATATCAGGTGTTTTCCGACAAAACCCAGCAAATCCAAAAAGAACATAAAAAATCGTGTACGAAGTGCGGCATCCATATGAGTGGGGCTACACATATCAACCTTTAGGTTATAAGTAATTCTCCAGCCATAATCTTCGGGTACACATACAGCTGCATATCGCTTTCCCGCCAGGCTCCGCCCTGACTCTTGAAGTAGACGACATGATCCAGCACCGTCTTCAGCAGCGCGTTCTTCTCAGCAGGAGTTCTCAGCGTGGCGTACACATCCAGCACGTTCTGGATGCTGGGCGCCACGCTTTTTCTCGTCAGCTCCGCCTGGCGGAGAGCGCCCAGGTGCTTCCTCAGAGTTTCGATCTGCCGCTCCGTCTCCGTGACCCGNGCGGTCAGGACGCGGGACCGCTCCAGGAACACGTCCTTGCTGTAGAGTCCCTGCTCCAGCAGGTCGTACAGGCTGTCCTTCTGCTTGTTCAGTGCGTCCAGTTGATTCCGAGCCCTGGCGATGCTCCGCTCCGCGTCCTGGATGGCCTCGGCGTTTTCATTCTCTCCCTCACCAGACCGCGCGCGGACCTTGTATGCCTCCAGCCACTCCGCCAGCGCCGCCAGCAGGGCTTCCTCCACCACGTCCCGGCGGCTGCCGACGGTAGGGCACTTGGCGGTGGGGCACATGACCATAGGTGCGCCGTGGCTACCCTGGGGCAGCTGCACCAGGGACCGGCCGCAGACAGAGCAGTACAGCAGCCCCGCCAGGGGATTCGAGATGGCCTTGCTGCTGGAGACAGGAGCATGGCCCCGGCTGGTCATCATGGCCCTGGCGGCGGTCCAGATCTCCTCTGTGATGAGCGGCGGGTGGACGCCCTTGCGCAGTTCCGTGTCCCGGTTCACCGGGTGGCTGATGACCACCTTGCCGTCCACCATGCGCTTGATGTCAGGACGGTAGGACCAGCGGATGTACCCGGCATAGGTGGGGTTTTTCAGCACGTCCCGGACGGCCGCGGCGGACCATTGGACGCCTCCCGGGGAGAGGATGCCCCGGGCGTTGAGCAGGTTCGCGATGGCGTAGCTTCCCAGGGGCTNGCGNCCGCCGTCAGGCTGCGGGTCTCCCAGGGTATAGAGCTGGAAAATTTCCCGGACCACGCCGGCGGTTTCCGGCACAGGCTCCAGGGTGTAGCCCTTCTGGCGGGGGAGCTTTACCTTCCGGTAGCCGTAGGGCGGCGTCCCGGCGATGTACTTTCCCTCGGACAGGGAGGCCAGGCGGCCCCGCTGGAGGCGGCGGTTGATGGCCTTGTACTCCCGGCGGGACATGAAGAGGCCGAACTCGAAATATTCCTCGTCCGCCTCGTCGGCGGGGTCATAGATTTTCTCCGGCGTGACGATCTTCGTCCCGCTGTATTGGAAGGTCTCCGCTACCACGCCCTGGTCTTTGGTGTTGCCTCTGGCAAGACGGGGAACCTCCATGACCAGCACGCCCTCAAAGGCGCCGGTCTCCACCGCAGCCAGGAGCTTCTGCATCTCCGGCCGGTCGGCGATGGAATCGCCGCTGACGACCTCCTCGTAGATGTGGGCGATGGAGTACCCCCGCTGCTTCGCCAGGGCCAGAAGTGCGTCCCTGTGGCGCTGGAGAGTGTCAAAGCTGCCGGTCTGGAGCTCCAGGTCCCGGTCCTTCCGGGATTTGCGGAGATACATGAGGTATTGTTTCATGGCGGGGCCTCCTGTGAGAAGCCGCCCCGGAGCCGTCTGGCCGGGGCGGTTTTTATTTGCGGGGTTCTATTTCTGTAAACGCCTCCTGCCGCCGATCGGAAGCCCTGCGGATAACAACTCTGTCCTCCTGGCAGAAAATCTCCACCTCATCGTTTTCCCGCATGCCGATCTGCTCCAGGAGCCTGGTGGGAATCTGGATGCCGAAGCCGCTGTCGGGCCATTGGATTTCGTGAGGGTGAGGCATAGGGGAGACCTCCCTTGTGATGTGTCCAACTTGGGCACATTTTTATTGCGCCTTTTTCAGCTCTGCTACGTCGTGGGTCAGGAGGCGGACTACGGTTTTCAGGGTGTCGACTTCTTCCTCCAGCGCTTCCACCCGGTCTTTCTGTGCCAGCGTGTCTAACAGATTTTGATGCCCCTCCGCCAGCAGGTCTAGGCGGGGGAGGACCACCGCTTCCTGTGTGACTGCTACCTTTTGCAGAAGGTCCCTCATTTCCGTCTGCTCGGTCTTCATTTCTTCCAGCAGCCGCAGGATTTTCTCTTCGTTGTTCATGGCGTCTCCTTCCTTTTGTGTCCAAGTTGGACATCGGCTTAGTTATTAACTTCTGCCTCCCGCCGCTGGCCGGAGGCCCTACGGATCATAGCCCTGTCCTCCTGACAGAAAATCTCCACCTCATCGTTTTCCCGCACGCCGATCTGCTCCAGGAACCTAACTGGAATCCGGATGCCGAAGCCGCTGTCGGGCCATTGGATTACGTGAGGTCGAAGCATAGGGAAGGTCTCTCTTGCTGTAAAAGAATTTTATATGTATCGCTGCAGAACAGCAACAAGCTGCTCTTTATACTGCCGGATATCGTAAACGTCTTTTAAAGTGTATCTGGTCTCTTTTTTAGCTTCGTCCGGTACTACAAGGTACTTCATATTTTCGGTCAGTCTCAAACGGCAAATCCATTTTCGGGTATTTCCCTTATACAAAACGC
>NZ_CAJMXG010000114.1:0-9415 GCF_905219725.1 Oscillibacter sp. CU971 | reverse complement strand
CGGCAACAGGGGCCGGGGCGGCGGGGGCCGGGCGGCCTCCCACGATTTTGCCCATGATCGTCGTCAGGACGATGAGGCAGATGAGCCCGAAGAACACGGTGCCCATGCCCATCAGGCAGACAAACAAACTTCCATATTCTGGCATATGCTCCCTCCTATAAATATAGATGCAGGGCTATTGTATCAACTTCCGCCGAAAAAAACAATGACTTTGGAGAAATTTTATCAGGGCTTTTTTGCCTAGTCCCCGGAGGCTGGACGTAAGTAATAAAACATGGTACAATTTTACGAATCCGGGGCGGGAAGCAGCGGGTTTATCCGTTAAGAAACCGGTAAAATTTCCCCGCCCCGCCGGAAAGGAGTCCGCTATGCAGTATCAAACCGTGGTCCCGGGCCGCTTTCTCGCCCGGCCCAACCGCTTCATCGCCCAGGTGGAGGCGGAGGGAGCCGTCCAGACCGTCCACGTAAAAAATACGGGCCGCTGCCGGGAGCTGCTGGTCCCCGGAGCGGCCGTCTATCTGGAGAAAAACAAAAACCCCGGCCGGAAGACGGCGTATGACCTCATTGCCGTGCGGAAGGGGGCGCTGCTGGTAAACATGGACGCCCAGGCGCCCAACCGGGTCTTTGCCGAATGGCTGGCGCCCCGCCTGCCGGAGGGGGCGGTCCTCCGCCGGGAGTACGCATATGGGGACTCCCGCCTGGACTTCTGCGTGGAGAGCCCCCGGGGCCTCTTCCTGATCGAGGTCAAGGGCGTCACCCTGGAGGACGGCGGCGCGGCCCGCTTCCCCGACGCGCCCACGGAGCGGGGGGTAAAGCACATCCGGGAGCTGCAAAAGGCGGCGGAGGCCGGGCTGGGGGCGGCGCTGTTCTTCGTGGTGCAGATGGAGGGCATGAAGAGCGTGGCCCCCAACGAGGAGACCCACCCCGCCTTCGGCGCGGCCCTGCGGGAGGCCGCCGCCGCGGGGGTCCGGGTGTGCGCGTGGGACTGCGCCGTCACGCCGGAGAGCCTGACCCTCCGGCGTGAGGTGCCGGTTTTGCTCTAAAGCAGCCGCCCAACCGGGAGCGCCTCAAAAACCTGGGCATAGCGGCGGCCCAGCTCCTCCAGCGCCCGGTTGGTTTCCGCCTCCGGGGAAAAGAGGCCGAACACCGCGGGGCCGGAGCCGGACATGGCGGCGGCCAGGGCTCCGTGGCGGAGGAGGGCTTCCTTGATCTGCTGGATTTCCCGCCGCTCCGGCGGTTCCAGCACCGTCTCGAACACGTTGCCCACGCGCCCTGCCGCGCCCGCCAGGTCTCCCCGTTTCAGGGCGGCGGACATCCCGTCCACGTCCGGATGGGGGAGGCTTCCGTCAAAGCGGAGCCGGGCGAACATGGGCCCCGTGGGCAGATCGAAGTCCGGCTTGCAGATCACAAAACGGCAGTCCGGCAGGGGGGGGAGGTCCGTCAGCAGGTCCCCCCGGCCCTCCGCCAGGGCGGTGCCGCCCCGGACGCAGAAGGGCATGTCGCTGCCGATCTGCCCGCCCACGGCCTCCAGCGCCTCCCGGGGCATGGCCGGGGCGTATCTCTCCCGCAGCAGCCGCAGCAAAGCCGCCACGTCGGCGCTGCCGCCCCCCAGGCCCGCGTAGGCCGGGGTTTTCTTCTCCAGCGTCACCCGGAGGGACGGCCGGGGCCGTCCTATGGCGGCGAAGAACGCCTCCGCCGCCCGCTGTTCCAGGGTTTTCCCCTGGGGGAGGACGAGGCCTTGGGCAAAGAGGGCGAAGCCCTCCCCGGCCTCCTCCAGCGTCACGGCGTCGCAGAGGCTTACCGTCTGCATTACCATGCGCATCTCGTGATAGCCGTCCGGGCGGCGGCCCAGGATGTCTAAGGCCAGATTCACCTTTGCCGGGGCGGCCTGCGCATATCGTTCCATAAAGTCCTCCTTAAAATCCCATCTCCGCCAGCTCTTGAACCAGGCGGATATAGAACTCCCCGGCGTCAAAGCCGGGACGCTTCCGCCGCCGCCCTCCCGCGGCGTCTTGGTGGGACACGCCCGCCAGGGTGCCCCGCCAGCGCCCCCAGGCGGCGGAGTCCGGGGAGACCAGGCCATCGGTGGGGGCGTCGGCCCTGGTGAGCCGGAGCTGGAGGCGGTCCATGGGGTCCCAGCCCGCCCCGTCCAGCCGGGCGCCCCAGCTTTGGTAGTAGACCAGGGGGCTGTCCGGGTTCTCTTCGTTGAAGCGGGCCATGGCCTCGGGGGTTAGGGCGCTTACCGCCGCCGGGAAGTCCGGGTCCCGGTCTCCCCGGGCCCGCCAGAAGCCCTCCAGCCCCCGGCCCGCAATCCGGCAGACCCGCTCCCGCGCCAGCCACTCCGCCGCCGCCCGGGAGCCGTGGTGGGGCGTGCAGATGGTGGTGAGGGAGGCGGTTTTCCCGGCGAAGTCCAGNGTGGAGATGAGATACCGGGCCTCCAGTCCGCCCTTGGAGTGGGCGATAAGGTTCAGCTTTTGGCTTTCTGTTTCCGTTAGGATGTCCTCCGCCCGGCGGAGAAGGGCCCGGGCGTTGCCGGGGACGCTGCCCCAGGCGTCCTGGCCGCTGAGGTAAACCGTGGCCCCATGTTCCCGGAGGATGTCCGCCACACGGCCCCAGTAGGGGAAAATCCAATCGTCCCGGCAGTTGAGGCCGTGGATGAGCAGAAGGGGGTATCGGGTCCGGCAGTCCGTCATAGGGGGCCTCCTTTCCGGCCTTGCGTGTCGGCGGATTTTGCGGTATGGCAGGGATAGGCGCCGCGAAAAGACGGCGGCGGTTGGTCCCGTTCCCCGAAAGGGGGTGACGGGATGGCGATTACATGGACGTTCCATATCCTTCATTGGACGATAACGATCAAGGTAAAAAGCGGAAACCGCCACCGGGCAGGGTGACGGTTTCTCTTTTGAAGCTGTAATCATCTAGCCGGACCAACCGCTTGCCGCGGTGCCTGGAATTATTATAGGCCGAAACGGCCTTTCTGTCAAGCCCCGGCTTCGGCCGGGGCTTGACGTTCCAGTCTTTTTCCGCCCTTTCCGCCACGAAAGCATTGACATTTCCGCTAAGGCCCGTTATCCTAAGAGAATCTGCCCGGGGCGGGATTTCCCGCCGGTGGGTTTTGCAACGAAATATACGAGAGAGGAACGAGAAACTTATGAAACGGGAGCGTTTTCAATCCCGCCTGGGCTTCCTTCTGGTAAGCGCGGGCTGTGCCGTCGGCATCGGCAACGTGTGGAAATTCCCCTATGTCACCGGGGAGAACGGCGGCGGCGTNTNCGTGCTGTTNTACCTGCTNNTTCTNGCGATCATGGGCGTGCCGGTTCTGACCATGGAGCTGGCGGTGGGCCGGGCCAGCCGCAAAANCGCCGTGCAGGGCTATCAGGCCCTCCAGAAGCCGGGCAGCAAGTGGCACATTCACGGCTGGTTCTGCGTGGCGGGCTGCTGCCTTTTGATGATGTACTACACCACCGTCTCCGGCTGGATGCTGGGCTACTTCTTCAAGTTCGCCGGCGGGGCCTTTGACGGCCTTGCCTCCGATGCGGTGGACGGCGTGTTCTCCGCCATGCTGGCGGACCCGGTGGAGATGACCGTCTGGATGGTTCTGACGGTGCTGGCGGGCTTTTTGGTGGTGAGCTTCGGCCTGCAAAAGGGCCTTGAGCGGATCACGAAGTGGATGATGCTGGGCCTTCTGACCCTCATCATTGTGCTGGCGGTCCACAGCCTGACCCTCTCCGGCGGGATGGAGGGCGTGAAGTTCTACCTCCTGCCCGACTTCCAGCGGGCGGCGGAGGCGGGCCTGGGCAATGTCATTACCGCCGCCATGN
Source organism: Oscillibacter sp. CU971 (assembly GCF_905219725.1). Taxonomy (NCBI): domain Bacteria; kingdom Bacillati; phylum Bacillota; class Clostridia; order Eubacteriales; family Oscillospiraceae; genus Oscillibacter; species Oscillibacter sp. CU971. The sequence continues at coordinate 5,597 of NZ_CAJMXG010000114.1, read as the reverse complement.
NNCAGGCGTTCTTNACCNTGAGCNNNGGCATTGCCGCCATGGANANTTTCGGCAGCTACATGAGCCGGGACACCACCCTCACCAGCGAGGCGGTGCGCATCTGCCTGCTGGACACCTTTGTGGCCCTGATGGCGGGNCTCATCATCTTCCCCGCCTGCTTCGCCTTTGACGTGGAACCGGGACAGGGCCCGGCGCTGATCTTCATGATCCTCCCCAAGGTCTTCCTGAATATGGCGGGGGGCCGCCTCTGGGGGTCCCTGTTCTTCCTGTTCATGACCTTCGCCAGCTTCTCCACGGTCATTGCCGTCTTTGAGAACCTCCAGGCCAACGCCATCGACAACTTCGGCTGGAGCCGGAAAAAGGCGGCCCTGGCGAACTGCGTCTTNATTCTCATCGCCAGCATGCCCTGCGTCCTGGGCTATAACCTCTGGAGCGGACTCCACCTCATCGGCGGACGGGACGTGCTGGACAGCGAGGACTTCCTCGTCTCGAACCTGCTGCTGCCCCTGGGGTCCCTGGTGTACCTGCTGTTCTGCGTCAGCANGAGCNNATGGGGCTACGACCGCTATCTGGAGGAGGCCAACTCCGGGCAGGGCCTGAAAATGCCGCGCTGGCTGTGGCCCTACTTCCAGTTCGTCCTGCCGGTGCTGATTTTGATCATTTTGATTCAGGGGCTGCTTTGAGCCGGAGCTCCAAAACTTAAATAAAGCGGCGGGGAATTTCCCCGCCGCTTTTCTATAGCTTGCTTTAGAACGCCACCTTCATGCACAGCGCCACCAGGCACAGGATAACGGCGCAGGGCACATACACATACCGCCCGACGTGATACCACCAGGCGCCGGGGGCCTTCTCCGCGCCCTTGTCCACCTCGTCCATCAAATCCTCCCGGCGCATGATCCAGAACCAGCTCACCGCCCCCAGGGTGGCCCCGATGGGGATGATGTAGATGGATACAATGTCCATCCAGGGGCCCCACTTGAAGATGGGCTCCATGTGCAGGCCGATTCCCAGGCACACCACGCACAGCAGGACCAGCATGGCCTTTCGGCTGAGCTTGGGGAATTTGTGGAGCAGGGATTCCCCCACCGCCTCGAACATGTTCTGGAGGGAGCTGACCCCGGCGAAGATCATGGCAATATACAAAATCACCGCGAACAGCCGCCCCAGGGGGATGTCCTGCAAAATCCGGGGCAGGGTGACAAAGAGNAGGGAGGGCCCCGCCCCGATGTCCAGCCCGTAGGCANAACAGGCGGGGATCATCACCAGAGCGGCCACCAGGGCGGCGATGGTATCGAAGAGGGCCGTCCGTTTCGCCAGCTTCGCCACGTCCTCCGCCGTATCCAGGTAGGCCCCGTAGACGATCATGCCGCTGCCGGTGATGGACAGGGAGAAGAAGGCCTGTCCCATGGCCCAGATCCACACCATGGGGTCCAGCAGCTCCTCCCACCGGGGGGAGAACATATAGCNGTAGCCCTCCGCCGCGCCGGGGAGGAAGGCCACCCGCACCGCCAGGATGAGGAAGATCAGGAAAAAGAGGGGCATCATGACCTTGTTGCTCTTTTCGATGCTCTTGGCCCCNAGNAGAAGNGTCAGCAGCGTGCCCACCACCACGATGGCGTGGAAGGGAATCACGGAGTAGTCCGCCAGGGAAAAGCTCTCAAACCAGGCGGCGGTGTCCGCCGTCATCAGCTCCCCGGTGAGGGAGCCGGCGAAAGCCTTCAGCACGTAGGAGATGATGACCGCGTAGCCGATGGCGATGCACATGGACCCCGCCAGGGGCAGCCAGCCCAAAAGGCCCCCGGCCCTGCCCAGCTCCTTCTTCCGGGTGCCCCAGGCCATTTCATAGGCCCCCAGGGTGCCCGTCCGGGCCCGGCGGCCCACGGCGTACTCCGCCGCCAGGCCCACGGTGCCGAAGAGGGCGATGAAGATCAGGTAGGCGATGAGGAAGGCCCCGCCGCCGTTGCTGCCCATCTTGGCGGGAAAGCCCCACACGTTGGCCATGCCCACCGCCGAGCCCACCGCCGAGAGGACAAAGCCCCACTGGCTGCTGAACTGGCGCTTCTTGTGCTCGTGGCTCATGCCGCGCCCCCTTCCCGCTCCTCCTGAATCAGGGCCTCCAGCAGCTCCACCGCCGTGACGATCATGTTGTCGCAGTGGGCGGTGACGCCCAGGCGCTGGGAAGCGGGATTTTTGTCCGTTACGCCGGGCTTGGCCCGGAGGAGGTCCCCGCAGCGGGTGTGGCCGAAGACCTCGAAAAAACGGCGGCGGTACTCCTTGGTGACGCGGTAGATGTTCCNCTTGGCCTCCTGGTCCCCCTGCTTGTCAAAGGGGAAGCAGAGGCTCAAAATCAGCGCGCCGCCGCTGACGGCGCCGCAGACCTCCTCGTGGCTGCCGCCCAGGCCGCCGCCGAAGCCGCCCAGGAGGGGCAGGACCTCCTCCGGCGTCCGGCCCGCCAAACCGGCGCAGGCCGCCGCCACGGACTGGGCGCAGTTCCAGCCCTCCTTGTGATATTGATACGCCATCGCGCAGCGATCCATAAAAATGTCTCCTCTCTGTCAAATTCATCTGCTTTGGCCCAAAGGGCCTGTACTTATGANGGCATTATAACAAGCCTGGATGGAAATAGCAACCANGAAAATTCCGGGCTTATTTTGAAGAATCCGGCCCTGTTTTCCCGTTTTGTTCTCAGCGGGCCTTTTGCCCGTACCTTTTTGAATAAGGAGCTGAGACGATGACGACGTTTTCCCTGAAGCTGACGGCGGTGGTTCTCATGACCCTGGACCACATCGGGCTGTAGATTCCGGCGGCCCCGGCGTGGCTGCGCTGGCTGGGCCGGGGGGCCTATCCCCTGTTTCTCTTCTGCATGGTCCAGGGCTATGCCCATACCCGGAGCCGGAAGCGGTACCTTCTGCGGCTCTATTTGCTGAGCCTTTTTATGACGGCTCTGGGCCTGTTCCTGAATACCCGGTTCCTCCCGGAGGGGGGCTATGGAAACCACAACATTTTCCTGCCGCTGTTTCTGACGGGAGTTCTCATCAGCGCGGTGGAGCTGTANCAGCGGGATTGGAAGCAGGGCGGGCTCCTGCTGGGGGCCGCCGCGCTGGTCCAGGTTCTTTACGGGCTTCTCCCGTTCCTGCTGCCCTTCACCCGGAATTTCAGCGGGGACGTTCTCACCGGAGTGGTCCCGAACCTGGCGGTAAACGAGTTCGGCTTCGAGTTTATCGCCTTGGNGCTGGCCATGTACTTCCTCCGGGACCGCCGGGAGGCCCTGGCCGCCGTGTACCTGGTTTTCTGCATCTACCAATTCAGCGCCGAGGCGCTGTACGGCGTGTTCCCCGTCCAGTGGATGATGGTTCTGGCGCTGCCGCTGATGCTCCGTTACAACGGGGAGAGGGGCCGGGGCTGGAAATGGTTCTTTTATGTCTACTATCCCGCCCACACCTGCCTGCTGTTCCTGCTGGCCCGGGGCCTGGGATAACATAAAGCGGAGCGGTAGNGCCGCTCCGCTTTAAAAACTGCGCTTACCGCTCCTCGGCGGTGAAAAACACGAAGAAGGTGTCCCCTTCGCTGTCGTCGTCGAAGAGCTCCAGGTGGGAGATGGAGAAGTCCTTTTCGTCCGCGGGCACGTCGAAGACCAGGTCGCCGGTGCGGGTTTCGTTTACCGCCAGCTCGTACTCGGCGGGAAGCTGCTCTTCCGACACCACTTCCAGGTCGCTTCCGTCCTCGGCCTCAGTGATGGGCCAGGCGAATTCGTCCGTCTCGGAGCTGGCGGTCCACTGGCCCTGAAAATCGTCGTCGTACATGGGCAGGCTTTCGTTGAAGGTATTTTTAATGCTCATATTTACTACCAGCACCTTCATACCCTCCGGGGCGGTGTGACCATAGTAGTCGCCGGTGGTGTAGNCGCTGTTTACGGTAAAGTCCATGAAATAGGAATGTACCAGGTCGCCGGTGCGGGCCTCGGCGTAACCGTCCTCAGCCTGAACCTCGCCGCTTCCGGCGCTGCTGGAGCCGCCGCTGGAATCGGAACCGCCGCCGGAATCGGAACCGCCGCAGGCGGCCAGAGTGAAAAGCAGCAGCAGCNCTANGGTCAGAGAAAGCAGTTTTTTCATCGCAGGATATCCCCCATTCTGTAGTCTTGGTTCTCTTTGCCGGAGGCGGGATTCCGCGCGGTTTGCATGGAAGCCAAACGCCTCCCGGCCTAAGGGAATGATACTACGGACCGCCTTTCAAGTCAATATCCGTAACATAGAAATTGTCCGCTGCATAGGCTGGAGGGAGACGGCCTGGGAGGGATGAGGATGAGGCAGACGGTGTATATCTGGGGGACCCCGGAGCGGTTCGCCAATTACCGGCGCTGGGTGGAGTCCGCCGGGGGCCAGGCGGTGTTCGGGAAGGACGCCGGGGGCCGGGGAATCCGGTGGGACGCGCTGCTCCTCCCCGGCGGCGGGGACCTGGAGCCCTGGCGTTACGGGCGGGAGAATACTGCTTCCCGGGGGCTGGAGCCGGAGCGGGACGAGGCGGAGCTTCGGCTGCTCCAGGAGTTTACCGCCGTGGGGAAGCCGGTGCTGGGGGTCTGCCGGGGGCTCCAAACCATCAACGTCTTTTTCGGCGGAACCCTGGCCCAGGACATTCCCGGACACGGGGCCTGGGAGGGAGGAGACCGGCTCCACGGCGTGCGGAACGCCCCCGGGCTTGCTCTCTGGGGGGAGGGGCTGACGGTGAACAGCGCCCACCACCAGGCGGCGGACCGGCTGGGCAGCGGCCTGCGGGCCGTCCAGTGGGCGGAGGACGGCGTGGTGGAGGCCCTGCGCCATGAGCGCCTGCCGGTGTGGGCGGTCCAGTGGCACCCGGAGCGCCTGGGGGACCCGGTTCCGGGGCGGCGGCTGATGGAGGCCTTCTTAAATTTGGGCCGCTGAGAAAAAATTTCCGAAATTCGCGGGAAAACCGTCCAAGACCGCTTGACAGCCGGGGGCTTTCATGGTATGATATCCAAGCTGACGATTTCCAGGGAGGGCCGAAACCTCGCGGCCAAGACTTAAGCAGGTGTAGCACAATGGTCAGGGCACCAGCCTTCCAAGCTGGGGATGCGAGTTCGATTCTCGTCACCTGCTCCATCCAAAATTCGCGCCAGTAGCTCAGCCGGATAGAGCAACTGCCTTCTAAGCAGTAGGCCAGGGGTTCGAGTCCCTTCTGGCGTGCCAAGCTCTTCCCCTTCGTCCAGCGGTTTTCAGATGGTTGATATGTGGTGGGTGTAGCTCAGTTGGTTAGAGCACCGGATTGTGGTTCCGGGTGTCGTGGGTTCGAGTCCCATCTCCCACCCCACAAGAAGCAGGGGATCGGGGCTTTTCCCCGGTCCCCGTGCTTATTTCCTTCCTGCATGGGGACGTAGCCAAGCGGTAAGGCAAGGGACTTTGACTCCCTCATGCGCTGGTTCGAGTCCAGCCGTCCCTGCCAGCTCAGAAATTCCCCTTACCGCTCCGTTTCCGCCTGGCGGCGAAAACTGCGCCGGACGGGAAATTTCTTCGCTCCTTCAAGGGGGAGCGGGCTCCCCCTTGAGCAACCCCCACCCCAGCGGGGGGACGAGGGGACGGGGG
>NZ_CAJMXG010000113.1:0-9426 GCF_905219725.1 Oscillibacter sp. CU971 | reverse complement strand
ATCTTTCAGAGTTCTGGAGAGGTCAAAGAAATATAACCATAATGGATCCCAATATTCTGGCCTGCCCGGAGCGGTGGGACCTGCTGGAGCAGCTGGCGGCCTCCAGGGCCTATGTGGATTTTAACCAGGGGTTGGACATTCGCCTGGCGGACAAAGACGTGGCGGACCTGCTGGGGAAAATGCGGATCGAGCGGCTACATTTTGCCTGGGACAACCCGGCGGAGGACCTGCGGCCACAATTTGAAAGGTTTTCCCACTGGTACAGGCGGAAAGACCCGACCAAAAAGGGCGTGTATGTTCTAACCAATTTCAACAGCACACTGGAGGAGGACCTGGCCCGCGTCTATGCCCTGCGTGACCTGGGATATTCCCCCTATGTCATGATCTACAATAAAGACCAGGCACCCCAGGAAACAAGATACCTGCAAAGGTGGTGCAACAATCGGCTGATCTTCAAAGCACAGCCGGATTTTAGCAAGTACGATCCAAAACGTGGATAAAAGGAGGTCAAATCCGTGGGAATAATCAGCATAGGGGTGGGAACCTGTACCCTGGGCCGCAAACAGGCGGACCGGGACGGAAACGTGGTAAGCGAAACCCCGGCAAAATTTGAGATTGACCCGGCGGGCAGCTGTGTGGTCATTGTGCCGCTGAACCCGGAAACCATGGAGCAGGACGGCCCGGTGGAGGTTTTTGGGGACTGGCAGGCGGGCCAATATCTGGCCAGGGTGGCGGAACTGATCCACCCAAACCGCCAGATCAATGTCCCGGACCTGGAGGCCATGATCCGGCGGGCGGCCATGGATGGGCTGGACCTGTGCGACTATTGCGAGGACTGCTATATGTGCCGGGATTGCATTGTAAAAGAATGGAAAGAGGACCCCGGCGGCGGATAAAGCCGCCGGGGCAGAACCTACCACGACGGAAAAGGCGGGAACGATATGCAGAGAGTAAAAACGCGGATTTTTTCCGGGTCCGTGTGTGAGCAAATCGTTTTTAATGTNCCGGACCGTGTACGGGATATAAAAAAGGCAGAACCACGGCCCAGGTTTAAGACGCCGGAGGAGCGGGAGCAGCACCGGATCGGAATTTCCAAACGAAACCACGCCCGCCTGTTTAACCAGAATTTCGGCCCGTCCTCCCTGTATAGCACCCTTACATTAAATAATGAATATGAGGTCCACACATTCCAAGAGGCCCGCCGCCTGCGGGACAACTACACCCGGCGCCTAATGTACCATTTCCCAGGGGCCAGGATCCTGATCTACATGGGGCGCGGCAAAGGCACCCACCGGATCCATTTCCACATGGTTTCGGAGGGCATACCGGAGGAACAGATCCGCAAGCTGTGGGGCATGGGTGAGATCGTGCGGATCGAACACCTACGGGAACACAATTATTATAGTGGTATAGACCACGGCCAGGACTACACCGGACTGGCGAATTATCTTTTTGACCACTGGACCCCGGAACAGGGCGGCCACCGCTGGAAAAAGGCCGGAAAGCTGGACAAGCCGGATCGGGAACCGTCCACCGAGGTCAAGCGCAACTATACAGAGAACAAACCGCCCCGCCCGCCAAAGGGCTACATACTGGTGGAGAGCAAAGCCACAAAATACGGCTACNTATATTATAAGTATGTACGGCAGCCGGAGCCGCCCAAAAAGGCGCGGCGGAAAAAGGCGGGATCGGGCTGAATGTAAGTTCAGCTTTTTATGGCCTTGTAAATGTGTAAAGTTTGGGGACGATCCAGACGCCACCGGAAAACAGAAAGGAGATCGCACAATGAACAAGACGAAAATAGACTGGGCCACCATGTCATGGAACCCGCTGACCGGGTGCCGCCATGGGTGCCCCTACTGCTACGCCAGGCGGACCGCCCACCGTTTCGACAAGGGGCTGGAGGATCCCGCCCCGCTGTCCGGCGGCCTCCATGTCCTGGAGGAGAAGATCAAGGGCACCCCCTACCCCTACGGTTTCGAGCCTACCCTACACCGCTACCGCCTGAACCAGCCGGAGCGCGTGGAGGAACCGCAGACCGTTTTTGTGTGTTCCATGGCGGACCTTTTCGGGAAGTGGGTGCCAACGTCCTGGATCGCCCAAGTGATCGACGCCTGCCTGCGGGCGCCGCAGCACCGTTACCTGTTCCTGACAAAGAACCCGGCCCGCTACCTGGAACTGGACCACCTGGCCCTCCTCCCCCATGGGGAAAATTTCTGGTACGGGTCCACGGTGGCCAATAGGGACGCGGCGGCCATGTACCCCATGCCCTGGGCGAACATCAACACGTTTTGGAGCATGGAGCCGCTGCTGGAGCCGGTGGCCATGGGGGAGGCGGAGGGCCTGCCCCAGTGGGTGATCCTGGGGGCTGAAACAGGCAGCCGCCGGGACAAGGTGATCCCCCGCCGGGAGTGGGTGGACCAGATCGCGGCATTTTGCGCGGAGAATGAGATCCCCGTGTTCTACAAGGGCAACCTGCGGGAGTATTTCCCGGACCTCCCCGCCTCCATGTTCCCGTGGGAGGTGTGAGCCGTGCGGGCGGTGCTTATGAGCATGAAACCGGAGTGGTGGGAGAAAATCTTGTCCGGGGAAAAGACGCTGGAGATCCGCAAGTCCGCCCCGCAAAGCAAGGACGGGCGGGCGTTCCGCTGGCCGTTGACCGTCCTGGTGTATGTGAGCGGGACCGGAGCGGTGCAAGGGAAATTTACCTGCTGGGGGTGGGTCAAAACCAACCTGCTGGAAATGCTGGTGGAGCGGTCCGGCGTTTCCATGGAGGCCCTGCGGGCCTACGCAAAAGGCGGGAGCCTTTACGGGTGGGTGATCCAGTCCCCGGAGAAATTCAACACCCCCAGCCCGCTGGCGGAGTTTGGGCTGAACCACCCGCCCATGTCGTGGCAGTATGTGGAGATCCCGAACGCGGCGGAGGTGTAGCTGGTGGCCATTGACGTGAAAGACCTGCCGCCAAAATATCAGGCCCAGGCGCTCCAGAAATACATGGCCCAGCAAAAGCGGCGGGGGCCTCCTCNATCCCCTGCCGCCGACGGGCCGCCAAAGGCCAGCAAATACCACAACAGCCCAACCGAGCGGATCACGCCGTCCGGGGCCGTCCTCCATTTCGACAGCCANAAGGAAGCCCGGCGCTATGACCACCTGGCCGCGCTGGAGCGGGCGGGGCAAATTCGGGACCTGCGCCTGCAAGTGGATTTTACGCTGCAAGAGGCATACACAGACACCGAGGGCCGCAGGGTGCGGGCAATCCGGTACAGGGCGGATTTTACCTACCGCGTCCCGCCGTTTTGGGAGTTATCGGAGAACGCCCCGGAGGAACTGCGGAAAAAGTACGGGCCAATGGGGGCGCTGGTGGTGGAGGACGTGAAAAGCCGCCCAACGCGGACCAAGGAATATTTGCCAAAGCGAAAGCTGCTAAAGGACAAGCTGGGAATTGACATAACCGAGGTGTAACCATGGGCAGAAAGACAACGGGGGACAAACTGGAGCGGGAGGCGGTGAAACGCTACCTGCAGCAATATCACGCGGCCAAACAGAAAAAGCGGATTTTGGAGGAGCGCCGCCGCACACTATCCGCAGAACTGCGGGGGCCATCCACCGCCCCGGCGTTCNGGGCCACGCNATCCGCCAAGCCGGTACACCCGGACGGGGCGGGCGCCCTTGTCTTTCAGATCGCAGACGTGGAGGAGCGGATCGAGGCCCAGCAGGCGGAAATGGCCAGGGCCGTCCAGAATGTCATGGACTTAATAGACCTACTGCCCCTGGGGTCCATGGAGCGGACCGTGGTGGAAATGCGGCATATAGACAGCAAGACGTGGGAGCAAATCGCCAGGGAAGTCTATTTGAGCCGTTCGGCGGTATTTAATTACTACAACGCCGCGCTGGATAGGCTGGCCAGGAATGAGCAAAGCGGGAAACTGCTGGGGGATTTTAAGGCCAGGAACAGAGGGGTCAAGAAATAAAATGGCCGGGCTGAAAAGTGTGGACACTTTTGGACTATTGCCTGTGCTATATTGATAGCATGAAAAGCCGCAAGGAATACAGGGGCCGCCAGGGGACAGAAACCTGGTGGCCCCGCCGCTTTTCACTCCATGGGTGCGGAGGGTGTGCGGCGGGGGCTTTATCCTTTCACCCCGCCGCCCTCCAGGGACGCGCCGGGAGGCCAGGACGCAGGCCAACAGGCCCGTGAGATCGACGGCCACCCCCCGGCGCGGGTCCTCCCTGCGCCTAAAACCAACGCGGGGCAAAGTGAGCCCGGTATTTTTGCCCATAAAACCAAAAAATTTTTGGCCTGTTACGTTACGCATAGCAAAAACGCCGCCGGAATTTATCCCCCCTTTAGGGGGGATAACCGAGCGGGCCGGAGCGGGCCAAAATGCGAAACGGACGCGGGAAGAAAAAACGAAACCGGCGGACCTCCACCGCCGGGGCGGGAAAGGGGGCCGCCTCCAGTGGCGGAGCAGAAGAAAACAGCCGCGAAAAAGGCGGCGCCGAAAAAGCCGAAAGCGGAAAAGCCAGCGGTCCTGACCGGGACCGTGCCGGAGTGGTCCAGCACGGGAGTGATCGCCCAAATGCTGGGCTTTAAGGGGTGCCGCAGGGTCCAGCAACTAACCCAAGACGGGGTGCTGGAAACCGAGGTCCCACCCGGCGGCGGAGCGCGGAAATATAGGACCTGCGAAACGGTCCAGCGGTATATTGCCCACATCGAGCAAAAGGCCCAGGAAACCGGGGAGAAAAGCCGCACGGCAGAATTGGCCCTGAAAAAGCTGGAGGCCGAGGTGAAACTGAAAGAGAGCCAGGGCCAGCTTGCCAGCATAAAGGCGGACATAGCCGAGGGGCGATACATCGAAACGGCGGCGGCCACCGAGCAGCTGGCGGAGTTTATGGACACGTTCAAAAATTTTGCCATGAACATACCCAGCAGGGTGGCGGGCACCGTGGCCAGCTATACGGACGCCGCCACCGCCCGCGCTATCGAGCGGGCCACCCGCAAGGAATTGGAGGATATGCTGGCCCTATTCGTGGACGCCGCCGTGGTGGAGCCGGAGGAGGCAAAACGGTGAAAAAGTTTCGTGTAAAACGCTATGAGGTGCCGGGCTGGATTATAACCGCCGTTGAGATCCTGCGCCCACGAAAACGCCTGTCAGTTTCCAAGTGGGCCGAAAAGCACCGCATACTGCCGGACGGGAACGCCATACCGGGGCCATGGCGCAACAGCGTGACCCCCTACCTGGTGGAGATCATGGACACATTCGACGACGACGTGGTGGAAAAAATTGTTTTCGTCAAACCCACCCAGGTGGGCGGCACGTCTGCCATGGAGAATATGCTGGGCAGCCTGATCGACCAGGCACCAGGGCCGACCATGATCGTGTACCCGTCGGACGACCTGGCGGAGCGGACCGTGGACGCCAAGCTGGAGCCAATGATCAAGGCTTGCAAGGTGCTGGCGGAGAAATACCGGGAGCATATCAGCAAAAAATTACAGCTGAAATTCGGCACCATGACCGTCTACCTGAACGGCGCCAACAGTCCGGCGGATCTTGCAAGTACAAATATCCGCTATTTGTTCCTGGATGAAGTGGACAAATACCCAGGGGCCAGCAAGAAAGAGGCGGACCCCGTTTCCCTGGCCATAGAGCGGACAAAGACCTACACCACAAACCGGAAAATATTTATAACCTCCACCCCAACGCTGAAAACGGGTCACATCTGGAAAGCCAAAGAGGAGGCGGACGCGGAAAAACACTATTTCGTCCCATGCCCCAATTGTGGCCAGTATATCGAATTGAAATTTGCACAAATCAAGTGGCCCAGTAAGGACGATGTGCCGGACAACGCGGAGCGGGCGGAAATGGCCAGCTATGTGTGCCAGGCGTGTGGGTGCGTGATCACGGACCAGGACAAGGGCAAAATGCTGGAGGCTGGCCGGTGGGAGTATGTGCGAAAAAGCACGGCACAGCCCAAAAGCGTGGCATTTTGGATCTCCACCCTGTACTCCCCTTTTACCCGCTTTTCCGATATTGCCAAGGAGTTCATGCGGAGCAAGGACGACCCGGAACTGCTGCAGAACTTCACCAACAGCTGGCTGGCGGAGCCGTGGGAGGACACCAAACTGAAAACCAACGCGGATCTGGTCATGGAGCGCCAGACCGATGTGCCCGCCCTGGAACTGCCGGAGTGGACAAAGCTGCTGACCGGCGGGATCGACGTGCAGGAAAATTGTCTGTACTGGACGATCCGGGCCTGGGGCGATTTTACGACCAGCCAAAACGTGGCCCACGGCCAGGCCCTTTCTATGGCGGAGGTGGAGCGGGTTATGAATACCGCTTTTTCCCTGCCGTCCGGCGAAAAAATGATGGTGGAATTGGCCCTGATGGACAGCGGCGACCAGACCGACGCGGTTTATGAATTTTGTCTGATTAATGCGGAGTGGGTGAGGCCCTGCAAGGGTGTCCCCACCATGCAGGGGCATTACAAAATTTCCACCGTGGACAAGGCCGGGAGCCGCGCCAACGGTATGCAGCTGGTTCTGGTAGACGGCGGAAAATACAAGGACATGATCGCCGCCAGAATGAGGCGGCCAAACGGGCGCGGATCCTGGATGGTACATAAAGACTGCGACCTGGAATATGCAGAACAGGTCACGGCGGAGCATAAGATCACGGAACGGTCCAAGGGCAAGGTGGTCCAGCGGTGGGAACTGAAAACGTCCCACGCGGCCAACCATTACCTGGACTGTGAAGTGTACGCGGCGGCAGCGGCGGACGTGCTGGAGGTCCGATCCCTGTTTCTCCAGAACCAGGAGGGTGCGGAGAAACCGCAGGAAAAGGTGGACCAGCCGCCCCGGCAGGAACCCGCGCCGGAGGAAAACTGGATCCGCAAACATGAAGAATGGATTTAACCGGAGGCAACCATGGACGAAACGAAAATGACGGCGGCGGAAATGCTGGCCCAAGTCAATACCGCCATCACCACCGTGCTATGTGGCGGCCAGTCCTACAAGATCGGCAGCCGGTCCCTGACCCGTGCGGACCTGGCCATGTTGAAGTCCATGCGGGACGACCTGGAGGCACAGCTGGCCAATGAGGAAAGCGGCAGCCTGCTGGGCCGGACTTATGTGGCATTTTTTGACGGGAGGTGATCGGCATGGGCTGGCTTGATNATGTGATCGCCACCGTGTCCCCGCGCCGGGCCTACGAGCGGGAAATGTGGCGGCAAGGGCTGGATGAACTGCGAGGCTATGACGCCGCAGGGCATGGCCGGATAAATTCCGGGTGGCGGGCCGTGAATGAAAGTGCAGAAATTACGGACCGTTACAGCCGGGACGTGGTGCGGGCACGGGCGCGGGACCTGGAGCGAAACAGNGATATAGCCCAGTCTGTTATTTACGCCTACAAGCGCAACGTGGTGGGCAAGGGCTANACCCTGCGGGCCATGACTGGCAGCGACGAACTGGACAAGCGGATCGAANAGGCGTGGAAACGCTGGTGCAAAGCCCGCAACTGCGACGTGACCGGGGAACAGTCTTTCAATGAAATTCTGCGAATGATGGTGGAGCGGAAAAAGGTGGACGGCGGCATGATCGTCCTGTACCGCTACACACCCGGCGGTGTGGTCCCGTTCAAACTTCAATGCCTGGAAGTGGACGAACTGGACAAGACCCAGGCAACGCCACGCCACAAGGGCAACAGGGTGGTGGGCGGTATTGAGTATAACCAATACCGCCGCCCGGTGGGCTACTNGATCCGCCAATATGACANAGAGGGCTGGCAGTTGGCGGAGCCTGCATACATCGAGGCCAAAGACGTGTTTTTCTACAAGAGTAAACACCGGCCCAGCCAACTGCGGGAAATGTCCGATATGTCCCCCACCATCACCAGAGTGCGGGACACAAACGAATTTATCAACGCTGTAAGCGTAAGGGAGCGGATCGCGGCCTGTCTGGCGGTGCTGATCAAAAAGACGCTGCCAACCGGCGGGACCGGGCGGAGCAGCTGGAGCAACAAGGGCGGCCAAGTGGACTATGCGGGAAAGCGCCTTTCCCCCGGCATGATGATGGAAATGGGGCCGGGCGACGACGCACAGATCATTGACCCCAAAGGGGCGGCAACCGACGCCACCGCGTTCCTGAAAACACAGCAGGGATTGATCGGCGCAGGCCAGGGCCTTTCTTATGAGGCGGTAAGCCGCGACATGAGCGGGGCCACCTATTCNTCCGCCAGGCAAAACGCGCTGGAGGATGAAAACACATACACGGAGGAGATCGAACTTTTAACCACGTTCATGTCCGAGGTGTATGAAAACTTTGTTATTTCCGGGGTTTTGNCCGGCCTGTTTCAAATGCCNGNTTTTTGGGACCGTAAAGAGGAGTTCCTGGATCATACATGGGTCAAGACGCCGAAAAAGTGGATCGACCCGGCAAAAGAGGCAAACGCGGACAAAATCGCCCTGCAAAGTGGTCAAAAGACTTTCCAGGACCTCCAGGCGGAAAAGGGCAAAGACTGGAAAGACGCCGTGGACGAACTGGCGGAGGTCCTGGAGTACGGCAGGAAAAAAGGGATCGATATGGGAGGNGTGATTTTTGGAACTGGAGCGACAGCGGCCCGGCAGGGCGGACCCGGAGCGGGACAAAAACCGGGGGACCCGGAGCATGGGGGAGATCCTGGCCAGGGAGGCAAACAGCCCGCCGGAGGCGGAGAACAGCCGCAGACGGACAATTAGCTTTTCCAGCGAGGAGCCATACCGGCGCTATTTTGGCATGGAGATTCTGGACCATGCCGGGGGCGCGGTGGACCTGTCCCGCCTGAACACGGTGGGCGTGGTCCTGTTCAACCACGACCCGGACAAAGTGGTGGGCAAGGTGATCCGGGCATGGGTGGAGAACAACCGGGGCATGGCAGAAATCGAGTTCGACAGCGACGACGACGCGGAAAAGATTTTCGGCAAGGTCAAGACCGGGACCCTGAAAACCACGTCCGTGCGCTACGCTGNGGACGCCTGGGAGGAGGTCAAGGCCGGGGCCGTGTCTGCGGACGGGCGTTTCACTGGCCCCTGCATGATCGCCCGGAAATGGACGCCGCTGGAGGTTTCTGTGGCGTCTGTGCCGGCGGACGCCACCGTGGGCGTGGGGCGGTCCAATGCTGACCCGCCGGACCTGTCCATGTATGAACGGCAAATTCAGATCAACAAGAACAAAATGGAGGTAAGAGCATGAAAAACAAAGCAAAGTGGATCAAGCGGCAGCAGGAGATCGTGGACGCCGCCCGCGCCGCCGGGCGGGGCCTGACGGCGGAGGAGCAGGCGGAGTTTGACGCGCTCCAGCGCCAGATCGACGCGGAGCCGGACGACAACGGCGGCGGCGGTGAGCCTGCCGGCGGCCAGCGCAGCGTGGGCGGACAGGACCCCGTGAACACC
>NZ_CAJMXG010000112.1:0-9429 GCF_905219725.1 Oscillibacter sp. CU971 | reverse complement strand
GTGGGGGATGGGGGTGACGTCCTTGATCATCGTCACTTCCAGGCCCACGGCCTGCAGCGCCCGGATGGCGGCCTCACGGCCCTGGCCGGGTCCCTTGACGAACACTTCCACGGTCTTGAGCCCATGCTCCATGGCGGCGCGGGCGGCGGTCTCCGCCGCGGTCTGGGCCGCGAAGGGGGTGGACTTCTTGCTGCCCCGGAAGCCGAGGCCGCCGGAGGAGGCCCAGGAAATGGCGTTGCCCTGGGCGTCGGTGACGGTTACCATGGTATTGTTGAAGGAAGAACGGATATGGACCTGGCCACGCTCAATGTTCTTCCGCTCACGGCGGCGGCGGATGACTTTCTTACCGCCGGATTTCTGTGCTGCCATACTGTTTCTCCCTCCTTACTTCTTCTTGTTGGCGATGGTCTTCTTGGGTCCCTTCCGGGTGCGGGCGTTAGTTTTGCTGCGCTGGCCCCGGACGGGCAGGCCCTTGCGGTGCCTGAGGCCCCGGTAGCAGCCGATTTCGCTGAGCCGCTTGATGTCCAGGGCGGTCTGCCGCCGGAGGTCGCCCTCGACGGTGTAGTCGTCAATGGCGTCACGGAGCTTTTGCTCGTCGGCGTCGGTCAGGTCCTTCACCCGGGTGTCGGGGTTCACGCCGGACTTCGCCAGGATGTCCTTGGCGCTCTTGCGTCCAATGCCGTAGATATAGGTGAGGCCGATTTCGATACGTTTATCCTTCGGCAGGTCAATACCGGCAATACGTGCCATACTTTTAAAGCACCTCCAATTTCAATTCTCAGCCCTGTCTCTGCTTGTGCTTCGGGTTCTCGCAAATGACCATAACACGGCCTTTGCGGCGGNGAACNTTGCACTTTTCGCACATGGGCTTCACGGACGGTCTTACTTTCATAGTCTGCAACCATTCCTTTCAGCGGTTTACGTCGTNTGNTNTCATTTGCTGCGCCAGGTGATCCGGCCCCGGGTCAGATCGTACGGGGACATCTCCACCGTGACCTTGTCGCCGGGCAGAATCCTGATGAAATTCATCCTCAGTTTCCCGGAAATATGCGCCAGAATCATGTGACCATTTCCAATGTCAACCTGGAACGTCGTGTTGGGCAGGGCCTCCACCACAACACCTTCCANTTCAATCATGTCGGATTTTGCCAAACGTTATCCCTCCTGGTCCGGCTGGATCGCCTCGCGGCAGGCCGCGAGCGTCCTGCGAAGCTCACTGTTGNTGATCTTCTCCTCGCTCTTGATCTTTTCGGCGAGGCGGGTCTCCTCCGCCGAGACGAAGAGCACATGCCTGCGCTTCTTCCGCTTCGGGGATTCCACCTTTCTCGATTTTCCGTCCGCCAGCAGGAGGTACTCTCCCTCCACCGCCAGGACGACAAAGAGCTTACTCTTGTCCCGCCCCGCGTTGGAGCGGACGATGTTTGATTTAGCAATCTCCATGCGTTCTCTCTCACCTGTTGTCAAATAGNGGGGGCCGTCAAAATTTCCGGCGCGCCATCGGTAATCAGGATCGTGTTTTCATAGTGGGCCGACCACTNTCCGTCGGCGGTCTTCACCGTCCAGCCGTCGCTCAATTGAGTGATGGCGGCGGAACCGGCGTTGACCATGGGCTCGATGGCCAGGGTCATTCCCCGGAGAAGCCGGGGGCCGTGGCCTGGGCGGCCGTAATTTGGGATCTCCGGCGATTCGTGCATCTTGGCTCCCACGCCGTGGCCCACGTATTCCCNGACCACNGANAAGCCNTTTNGCNCCNCATAGGCCTGNACCGCCGCGGAGACGTCCTGAAGGCGCTGTCCCTCCCGGGCGAAGCGGATGCCCTCGAAGAAGCTCTGCCTGGTCACGTCGATCAGGCGCTGGGCCTCCGGGGAAATCCTTCCGCAGGGGAATGTCGCCGCGCAGTCTCCATGAAAGCCCCCGATGTACGCGCCCACGTCCACGCTGACGATATCACCTTCCTGCAGGACCCGTTTTCCGGGGATGCCGTGGATGATTTCGTCGTTGACGCTGATGCAGGCGCTGGCTGGGTAGCCGTTGTAATGGAGAAAGGACGGGACCGCCCCCTGCTGGCGGATAAACCGCTCCACCGCGTCGTTGATCTCCTGGGTTGTCACGCCGCCGGGCTTTACCATTTCCCCTGCCAAGGCACGGGCAGCCGCGGTAATTTTTCCACTCCGGCGCATCAAGTCGATCTCATGGGAGGATTTCAGGGTGATCATCCCGTCATCTNCCCAAAACGCGGAGGATCGCCTGGGTATTGGCTTCCACAGTCGGCTGGTTCTCCACCGTCTTNAGCAGGCCCCNCTCCGCGTAAAACGCCTTGAGGGGCTCCGTCTCCTTATGATAGACCTCGAGGCGGGACTTCACCGTCTCGGGGGCATCATCCTTGCGCTGAATCAATTTCCCGCCGCACTTGTCGCACACGCCCTCCGCCTTGGGGGGCACCGCCGCGACGTGGTAGCTGGCGCCGCAGTCCGGGCAGACCCGGCGGCCGCTCATGCGCTCCATAATCGTCTCGTCGCTGACCTCCAGGGAGACCACGGCGTCGAAGACGATTCCGGCTTTCTCCAGGGCCTCGGCCTGGGCGATGGTACGGGGCACCCCGTCCAGGATGTAGCCCCCGGCGCAGTCCGGCTCCTCCAGCCGCTCGGAGATGATGCCGATGANTACCTCATCGGGCACCAGCTGCCCCGCGTCCATAAAAGCCTTGGCCTTCAAGCCCGTGGGGGTGCCGTTCTTCACGGCGGCGCGGANGATGTTGCCGGTGGAGATGGTGGGAATGTTCAGCTTTTCACACAGGATGTCGGCCTGTGTTCCCTTTCCGGCGCCCGGGGCGCCCAACNGGATNAATTTCATGGTTAACCCCTCCTGTATTCCGGGCGCGGGCGGAGCTCCACGGCCCCGCCCGGCGCCGGCATCCAATATTGTCTCTCGATTACTCCAGGAAGCCCTTGTACTGACGCATCAGCATCTGGGATTCCAGAGCCTTGACCGTCTCCAGCGCCACGCCCACCACGATGATGACGGAGGTGCCGCCGATGGCCACGGAGTTGTTGCCCAGGATGCGGCCGATGATCAGGGGGCAGATGGCCACGATGCCCAGGTAGATGGCGCCGAACAGGGTAATCTTATTCAGCACCTTGCGGATGAAGTCCACCGTGGGCTNGCCGGGNCGGAAACCGGGGATAAAGCCGCCCTGCTTTTTCATGTTGTTGGCAATTTCCACGGGGTTGAACTGGATGCTGGAGTAGAAATAGGCAAAGCCGATAATCAAGATGAAATAGACCACCATANACATCACCGACTTCGTGTCGATGGNNTCATAGATGCTCCGGGACACGGTGCCCACGGCGGGGATGCCCACGAAGCTCCAGATGGTGATGGGCAAAGAGGCGATGCTCTGGGCGAAGATGACGGGCAGGACGCCGGCCATGCTCACCTTCATGGGCAGGTTGCTGCTCTGGCCGCCGTACATTTTCCGGCCCACCTGACGCTTGGCGTACTGCACGGGGATGCGGCGCTCGGCGTCGTTGATGAACACGATGAAGGCGATGAGGGCCAGGCCGCCCACTAAAAGCAGGATTACGCCCCAGGGAGGCATGGCGCTGTCCAGGAGCTGCTGGGCCTGGTCGGCGGTGTAGCCGGCCTCGGTCAGGCTCGCTGCGGTCATGGCGCCGCTGTTGATGGCGGACCACCGGCTCACGCCCTGGGCCATGCTGGAAATCATGCTGCGGACCCGGGAGACGATGCCCGTGAAGAGGATGATGGAAATGCCGTTGCCCANACCGAACTCGGTGANCTGCTCGCCCATCCACATGACAAAGGAGGAACCGGCGATGAAGGACACGATGATGACCAAAGCGGGCCAGATGCCCTCGGCCCCGGGGGCCAGGATGCCGTAGCGGTCCATCATGAAGTAATAGCCCACGGCCNGGAGNATGGCGATGGCCACGGTGGTGTAGCGGGTGATGGACTGGATTTTCTTCCGGCCCTCTTCGCCGCCGTCCTTGGCCAGATTTTCAAGGTAGGGGATNGCCACGGTGAGCAGCTGAATGATGATGGAGCTGTTGATATAGGGCTGAATGCTCAGGGCAAAGACCNGGGCGGTGGCGAAAGCGCCGCCGCTCATCACGTTGTNCANTCCCNGAATCGTGNCGCCCATGCCCCTGAGCTGGGCTTCCAGCTGGGCCACGTCGATATAGGGGACGGTGATGGCGTTGCCGATGCGGAAGATCAGCAGAATCAGCAGCGTGAAGACGATCTTCTTTTTCAGCTCGGGGATGGCCCAGGCTTTGCGAACGGTTTGGATCACGTTACTTCACCTCCGCCTTTCCGCCGGCTGCCTCGATGGCCTCCTTGGCAGACGCGGAAAAAGCGTTGGCCTTGACAGTGACCTTTTTGGTGAGCTTCCCGTTGCCCAGGACCTTGAAGCCGTACTCGCACTTGCTGAGGACGCCCTTTTCCAGCAGCGCCTCGGCAGTGACAGTGTCCCCGTCGCTGAACGCGTTCAGGGCGCTGAGGTTCACAACCTCCAGGGGTTTGGCGAAGATGTTGTTGAAGCCGCGCTTGGGGACCCGGCGGGCCAGAGGCATCTGGCCGCCTTCGAAGCCCACGCGGACCTTGCCGCCGGAGCGGGCCTTCTGACCCTTGTGGCCCCGGCCGCCGGTCTTTCCGTTGCCGCTGCCGACGCCCCGGCCCTTGCGGTATGCCTGCCGGACGGAACCTTCGGCGGGAGACAGTTCGCTTAATTTCATGTTTGGCGCCTCCTTACTTCTCTTCGGTAACTTGCAGCAGATAGCCGATCTTCGCCACTTTTCCGCGGGTGGGATCGTTGTCGGGCTGCACGGTGACGTCACCGATTTTGCGCAGACCCAGGGAATGCGCGGTGGCAACCTGCTTTTCCAGGCGGCCGTTCAGGCTCTTGACGAGCTCAATCCTTAAGTTTGCCACGTTTGTTGCCTCCTTAACCCACGATGTCTTCGACGCTCTTCCCGCGGATGCGGGCAACCTCCTCGGGACCGCGCATGCTCTTGAGTCCCTGGAAGGCGGCGGCGACAACGTTGTTGGGGTTGTTGGACCGGAGGCTCTTGGCACGGATGTCCTTGATGCCCGCGGCCTCCACGACGGCGCGGACCGCGCCGCCGGCGATAACGCCGGTACCGGGGGCGGCGGGCTTCATCAGCACCCGGCCCGCGCCGGCTTCCCCGATGGTCTCATGGGGCAGGGTGGTGCCCGCCAGAGTNACGGTAATCATATTTTTCTTGGCGGCCTCGATGCCCTTGCGGATGGCCTCGGGAACTTCGGCGGCCTTGCCCAGGCCGTAGCCGACCTTGCCCTTGCCGTCGCCCACGACCACCAGGGCGGAGAACTTCATGACCCGGCCGCCCTTCACGGTCTTGGAAACGCGGTTCAGGTACACGACTTTTTCGATATACTCGCTCTGCTCTCTTTCAAATCTAGGCATTGAACGTTCCTCCCTCCTTAGAACTGCANGCCGCCCNCGCGGGCGCNCTCGGCCAGGGCCNTCACACGGCCGTGATACAGGTAGCCGCCGCGGTCAAACACCACGGTCTCGATACCCTTGGCCTTGGCACGCTCGGCCACGAGCTTGCCCACGGCCTCCGCTGCGGCGACATTCCCGCCGTAGCCTTCGACGGCCTTATCCAGGGAGGAAGCGGAGACCAGGGTCACGCCGGCGACATCGTCGATGATTTGGGCGTAGATGTTGGCCTCGCTGCGGAACACGTTCAGGCGCGGCATCTCGGGAGTGCCGGAGATCTTGGCGCGCACCCTCTTGTGGCGCTTCATGCGCTGGGCGTTGGTATTGGGTCTTTTAATCATTTCGGCACACCTCCTTACTTCTTGGCGCCGGTCTTACCGACCTTGCGGCGGATGGTTTCATTGGTATACTTGATTCCCTTGCCCTTGTACGGCTCGGNCGGGCGCTTCTCGCGGACCTCGGCGGCAAACTGGCCCACGGCCTCCTTGTCGCAGCCGCGAATGATGATTTTATTGGGGGAGGGAACCTCGATGGTGATGCCCTCCACCTCCGAAACGATCACCTGATGGGAATAGCCCAGGTTCATNACCAGGTTGCTTCCCTCCTTGGCCACACGGTAGCCCACGCCGTTGACATCCAGCTCCTTGGCATAGCCGTCGGTCACGCCGACCACCATGTTGTGCAGGAGCGTGCGGGTCAGGCCGTGGAGGCTGCGGTGCAGCTTATCCTCGGAAGGACGCTTCACGGTGATCGTGGTGCCTTCCTGTTCAATGATCATCTCCGGGCGCAGCGCGCGGGTCAGCTGGCCCTTGGGTCCCTTCACAGTGACCACATTACCCTCGGCGATGTTCACGGTCACGCCGGCGGGGACGGTAATGGGCATTCTGCCGATTCTAGACATTGTTCAATACCCTCCTTACCAGACGAACGCCAGGACTTCGACGCCGACATGAAGCTCGCGGGCCTTCTNGTCGGTCATGACGCCCTTGGACGTGGAGATGATAGCGATGCCCAGGCCGCGGAGCACGCGGGGCAGCTCGTCGGCGCCCACGTAGACCCGAAGGCCCGGCTTGGAGACGCGGCGCAGGCCGGTGATGACCTTTTCCTTGCCCGCGTTGTACTTCAGGGTGATGTGAATCTTTCCCTGGGTGCCGTCGTCCACGATCTGGAAATTTTTGATATAGCCCTCGTCCAGCAGAATCTNAGCGATGCTCTTTTTCATGTTGGAAGCGGGGACATCCACGGTGTCGTGTTTCGCGCTGACGGCGTTGCGGANGCGGGTGAGCATATCCGCAACCGGATCGGTGATATGCATGGTGTAAGTTCCTCCTATTTNAGAGTTGCGGTTTTAAAACCGCTGCGGTAGCGAGGTATCATGACCAATTNGGTTCCATCCCGATTGGCCATGACCTTTCGCTATCCGTTANCCCAAAGGCCCCATATCTAAGGCCTCTGTTCACAAAACAAGTCCGGGGTTNTTAGAAAGAAGCCTTGCGGANGCCGGGAANCTCGCCCTTATAGGCCAGCTCCCTAAAGCAGATACGGCACACGCCGTAGTCCCGGAGATACGCGTGGGGACGGCCGCAGAGCTTGCAGCGGTTGTACTTNCGGCTGNAGTACTTGGCGGGGCGCTGCTGCTTCAGAATCATGGATTTCTTAGCCATTCTTCTCTCCCTCCTTAGCGGGCGAAGGGCGCGCCGACCTGGGTGAGCAGGGCGCGGGCCTCTTCGTCGGTGTGCGCGGTGGTGCAGATGACCACGTCCATGCCCCGNATCTTGTCNATTTTATCATANTCGATCTCGGGGAAGATCNGCTGCTCCCGGATGCCCAGGGCGTAGTTGCCCCGGCCGTCGAAGGCGTTGGGGCTGATGCCCTGGAAGTCACGGACGCGGGGCAGGGCCACGTTAAAGAGGCGGTCCAGGAACTCCCACA
Source organism: Oscillibacter sp. CU971 (assembly GCF_905219725.1). Lineage (NCBI taxonomy): Bacteria > Bacillati > Bacillota > Clostridia > Eubacteriales > Oscillospiraceae > Oscillibacter > Oscillibacter sp. CU971. The sequence goes on along the minus strand of NZ_CAJMXG010000112.1, from coordinate 2,000 downwards.
TCTTCTCGCCGCGGAGGGTGACCTTCGCGCCGATGGGCATATTTTCACGGAGCTTGAAGTTGGCGATGTTCTTCCGGGAACGGGTGATGATGGGCTTCTGGCCGGTGATCTGGGCCAGGTCCCGGACCACGTTGTCCAGAATCTTGACGTTTTCCTTGGCCTCGCCGCAGCCCACGTTTACGACCACCTTGTCGATTTTGGGAATCTGCATGACGCTCTTATAGCCAAACTGCTTCATCAGGGCGGGAGCGACCTCGGAGGCGTACTTCGCCTTGAGGTTGGGCACTTTCTTATCAGCCATGTTTCACTCCTCCTCCCTTACAGCTCGGCGCCGCACTTCTTGCAGATGCGGACGCTGACGTTTTTCTCTTTGCCGGCCNCGGTTTTCTTCTCTACCTTGTGGCCCACCCGGGTGGGCTTGCCGCACTTGGGGCAGACCACCTGGACCTTGCAGGCGTATATAGCGGCTTCCCGCTTGACGATGCCGCCCTCCTCGCCCTGACGGCGGGGCTTGATGTGGCAGGTGACCAGGTTCATGCCCTCCACCACGACTTTGTTCTCCTTCGGCAGGGTGGCAATGACCTTGCCCTGGTGGGTGCTCAGGTCCTTGTCCTTACCGCCGTCGCCNGAGAGCCGGACGNCTNTGTCGCCCTTTTTGATATTCATAGACATGTCTTTGCCCTCCTCAAATCACTTCGGGAGCCAGGGACAGGATTTTCATGTAGTCCTTGTCCCGCAGCTCGCGGGCCACGGGCCCAAAGATGCGGGTGCCGCGGGGGTTCTTGTCGTCCTTAATGAGGACGGCGGCGTTGTCGTCGAACCGGACATAGGTTCCGTCGTTCCGGCGGATGCCCTTGGCGGAGCGGACGATGACGGCCTTGACCACTTCGCCCTTTTTCACGGTGCCGCCGGGGGCGGACTTGCGGACGGAGGCCACGATCACATCCCCGATGTTCCCGTATTTGCGCTTGGAACCGCCCAGGACGCGGATGCACTTGATTTCCTTGGCGCCGGTGTTGTCGGCGACCTTCAGGAAGGTTTCCTGCTGAATCATGTCTCGACGCCTCCTTACTTCGCTTTCTCGATGATCTCAACCACGCGCCAGCGCTTGTCCTTGGACAGGGGGCGGGTCTCCATCNCCTTTACCTTGTCGCCGATTCCGCAGCTGTTCTGCTCGTCGTGAGCTTTCAGCTTGTAGGTGCGGCCGACGATCTTCTTATACAGGGGGTGGGCCACCCGGTCCTCGATGGCGACCACGACGGTCTTGTCCATCTTGTCGGAGACCACCTTGCCAACCCGGGTCTTACGGGAGGAAGTTCTCTTCTCGTCCATGTTTCCTTACCTCCTTCTCACTNCTTGCCGGAAGCNGAGAGCTCCCGGAGCACGGTCTTGACTCGGGCAATGTCATGCTTGGTCTCCCGGATTTNCACGGGATTGTCCAGCTGGTTGGTGGCGTGCTGCATGCGAAGGAAAAACAGGTCCTTCTTCAGCCCCGTCAGCTTCTCGTTCANCTGCTCCGGGGNCATTTTGCGAATCTNACGAATTTCACTTGCCTTCATCTTACTCACCTGCTTCCTCGGCGCGGGCGATGACCTTGGTCTTGATGGGCAGCTTGTGGCTGGCCAGACGCAGGGCCTCGCGGGCAACTTCTTCCGACACGCCGGCGATCTCGAACATGACGCGGCCGGGCTTCACAACGGCAACCCAGAACTCGGGGGAACCCTTGCCGGAACCCATGCGGGTCTNGGCGGGCTTCTTGGTCACGGGCTTGTCAGGGAAAATCTTGATCCAGACCTGTCCGCCGCGCTTGGTGTAACGGGTCATGGCGATACGGGCCGCCTCAATCTGGTTGCTGGTGATCCAGGCGGGCTCGGTGGCCACCAGGCCATACTCGCCGTACGCCAGGGTGTTGCCACGGGTGGCCTTGCCGGTCATACGGCCGCGGTGCACGCGGCGGTATTTGACTCTCTTCGGCATCAGCATTAGTTGCTTCCTCCTGC
>NZ_CAJMXG010000111.1:0-9458 GCF_905219725.1 Oscillibacter sp. CU971 | reverse complement strand
GACATAGAAACAGCTCCTTTGCTCTTGAACTGTCTCTATGATAAGGCTTGTCCCCGTCGAAACCGAAACATTCCTGCATCGAAGTCTTACCATTTTTGCATCGAAGCTGCATCGGTGGGCTCGCGGCCATAGCTTACGGAGATTTCCTTGTCCACGGCGGCCCAGTCTACCGTAAAGCTGAAATACAGATCGGTCCAGTGCCTTGTAATCCAAAAGAGGCTCTTGCAGTCCGCCAGCCGGAAACACGCGACGTCGCCGGTGTCCTCCTCCGGGGTGTAGTCCAGCCCCAGCCGGTCCAGAATCGCCTTCCCCAACTCCAGGGAAGAGACGCTGCACGGGATACCCTCAATGCTGACATTGTTGAACGTCAGGCCGACGATCTGCCCGCTTTCCCCGTCCACCGTGGCGGAGAGGTAGGCCTTCTGGTTTTTGTCATGGGTGGAGGCCGTGATGAAGCTGGCGCTGGAGAGGTCCGTCTGATCCCGGAGATAGTGCCGGGACCATTCCCAGGAGTCGCCGTCGATCTCCAACAGCAGCGTCCGCGCCGCGGGCGAGAGGAGGCTTCCCAGCTCAGCCAGGTCCTCCCGGAGCTGTGCCATGGCCCGGTCCCGCTCCGCGCCCTCCAGCTCATGGCTCATGATGGTGATATTTTCCGGCATTTCCTGCCACTGGACCAGGAGCCAGAGCCGCCCCGGCAGGTCCGGGGGCTTGAAGGGGAAGTTGCTGTCCTCCGACAGGTCCTCGGCGTGGACCGTGCCGGTGAGCTTGCTGTCCTCCAAGGTGGAAAGCCGCAGGGGCAGCAGGGCCAGAGCCGTGACGGTCAGCGCCGTCAGGATGGGGAAGAGCCAGTTTTTCCAGTTTCGCACGGCAGTTCCTCCCCTCCTTTCCAAAGCACCCGGACCCGGGTGCCCCGGCCCGGCTCGCTCTCAATTTCCAGCTCCCCGCCGTGGAGCTCCACAATCCGGCGGCACAGGGCCAGCCCCAGCCCCGCGCCCCCCTGGGCCCGGGCGCGGGACTTGTCCACCATGTAAAAAGCCTCCGTCACCCGCTCCAGCTCCTCCGCCGGGATGCCCTTGCCCTGGTCCGTCACCTGGACGCAGCAGTTTCCGTCCTCCAGGGCGAAGCCCTCCAGCAAAATCTCCCCGCCGTCCTCCATGGCCTTCCGGGCGTTGTCCAGCAGGTTCATGCAGACGGTCTCCATCAAATCCGGCTCCATCCGCGCCGTCACCGCCTGGGACTGAAGGGTGAGCCGGATGCCCGCCTGCCGGAGGGGCGGCTCCATGGCCCCGGCCACCCGGCGGAGGAACGCGTCCAGGGGCACGGGCCGCAGGGGGAAATCCTGCCGTCCCAGGACGATGAGGTCCAGCAGCTTCCGGCTCAGGGCCTCCAGCCGCCGTCCCTCGCCGAAGATATACCCGGCGCTCTCCCGGACCTGTTCCTCCGTGGCCGGGCGGGAGCGGAGAAGGTCCGCGTAGCCGATGATGGACGTCAGGGGCGTTTTGATCTCGTGGGCAAAGCTGCCGATGAAGTCCTCCTGACGGCGCTGAGCGGCCTTCAGCTCCGCCACCTGGCGTTGGATGCGGTGGGCCATGACGTTGAAGTCGGCGGAGAGCTGGGCGATCTCGTCGTCCCCGTCCACCCGGACCCGCTGGCTGAGCTCCCCCTCCGCCATCCGCCGGGCGGCGGCGGAAAGGCGGGCCAGGGGCCGGGCCAGCATGGCGGCCACCGCCAGGGACAGGCCCCCCACCGCCCCGGTGAGGACCAGCATCAAGGAGAAGAAGCTCCGGTACTGCTCCGACCGGGATTGGAACAGTTCTCCCACCTCCCGGCAGTTTTCCAGGTAGAGGATGCCGTCCTCCAGGGCCAGGGGGCTGGCGGCGTGGAGGTAAATCCGCCCGTCGGCCAGGGCGTTCATGACCCAGCCCCGCTGCCCGGCGGGGAGCTGGGAGGTGAGGCCCGCCGCCTCCACCGGCAGCGCGCCGCTGCCGCCCAGGGCCGTTCCCGCCTCGTCGCTGAGGCGGAAGGAGACCGTCCGCCCCTGGCCGGTGGTGATGCTGATGCCCCCGGCGGCTTTGGCCAGCTCTTCCCGGCTGTACAGGGGGTTGAAGGCCAGCTCCTGGGCCAGGGCGAAGCGGAGNAGGTCGTTTTCCTCGTACAGCGCCGCTACCTCCCGGTCCAAAGAGGCGCGAAACTGGGCGTGGATGAGGGCGTAGCCCCCGGCGGAGCAGGCCAGGGCCGTGATGAGGACCATGCTGCAAAAGAGCTTCCAGAATAATTTCACAAAAAGCCTCCTTTTGGGTGGGAGCGAACCGCANGGGCGGACCTGTGTGTCCGCCCGCTTCCGTCATGCCGCCCCTACACCTCCAGCCGGTAGCCCACCTTATAAACCGCTACCAGCCGGTTCTCCAGCCCCAGCTTCTTCCGCATCCGCTGAATGTGGAGGTCCACGGTCCGGCTGTCCCCCAGGAACTCCTCGCCCCAGACCTTTTCATAGATTCGGTCCCGGTAGAGGGCGATGTTTTTGTTTTGCAGGAAGAGCAGCAGCAAATCGTACTCCTTGGCGGTCAGGGCCACGGGGGCCCCGGCCCGGCGCACGACGCGGCTGGCGGTGTCGATTTCAATGTCCGGCGGCAGGGAGAGGACCCGTCCCGTCTTTCCGCAGCGGCGGAGGACGGTTTCCACCCGGGCCAGCAGCTCCATCAGCTCGAAGGGCTTGACGATATAGTCCTCCGCCCCCAGGCGCAGGCCCTTCACCCGGTCCTCCAGCTCTCCCTTGGCGGTGAGGAAGATCACCGGCACCTCCAGGCTTTTGCAGTATTCCAGCACCTCGTAGCCGTCGGCCTTGGGCAGCATNATGTCCAGCAGCGCCAGATCGAAGGGCTGGGCTTCCAGCTTGTCCGCCGCGTCCGCCCCGTCAGGGGCCCAGGCGCAGCGGTAGCCCGCCCCCTCCAGGGCGGTGCGGATGAGGTTGGCGATGGGGGCCTCGTCCTCGGCAATGAGGATTTTGTTCACGGAAATCACGTCCTTTGACAAGATGCCTGTTTGGAGTATAGTTTGTATCGTCCTTCCATCATTCTTGCATCATGAACCGGAGAGGGGGCTTTGGCATAGACTGTCGTAGCCCCAATCGAAAGGAGGACGCCGGAAGCGTGCTTCCGGCTGCATATATGAATCAGAATCAGAATATGATGCGGCAATTCTCCTCTCCCACCGCCTGGAACGGCCGGTCGGGAGAAGCTGTCATTCCCCTGCCTAATCCCGGCGAGGGCGGGCCTGTCTACCCCGGCAACATGGACGGAGGCGAGGCCGTGATTCCCCTGCCCAACCCCGGCGAGGGCGGCCCGGTTTACCCCGGCCCCGGCGGCGGAAATCAGACCTGGCCCTGTCACGGCGGAGGCTGCGGCGGGATCATCGTCCTGCCCGGTGTCATCGGCGGCGTGTGGCCCGGCGCGGCGAAGGTCCGCTTTTTGAACGCGGGCTACGGCTATCCCGCCTTCCGCGTTTTCGTCGGCAACCGCCGGTTTGTGAACGTGCTGAACTACGCCTCCGCCACCACCTACGGCCAGGTCAACGCCGGTTACCAGACGGTGACGGTTACGGGGACCGACGGCTATGTCTACATCCAGAAAACCATGCCCTTCCAGTCCAACGGAATCACCACCATCGCCATCATCAACACCGCCGGGGGCCTGGACCTGATGCAGATTACCGACAGCTGCTGCCCGCCCACCAACGGGTATTCCAGCTTCCGCATCGGGAATCTGGCCTATAACAGCGGCCCCCTGGACGTGATCATGAGCGACGGCCGGGTGGTCTGGGCGGACCTGCGGTTTAAGGAGGTCCCCGCCTTCAAGCGCATCATGCCCGGCACCTATCAGTTCTTCTACGCCGACACGAACCTGACGCCCATGCCCTCCGGCCTGGACATCGAGACCATGGACTCCGCCTGGCTGGGGGCCTATCCGCCGCACGAGACTTTCGGCTCGCTGTACCTGGACGTGACCAGCAACGCGATTTACAGCGTCTATCTCCTCCAGAGCGGCAGAAACCGGAACAACATCCAAAACCTGATTTTGATGGACCGCTAAGGCAAAACGCCCGCGCCCAAGACGGCGCGGGCGTTTTTCTCAGAACATGAGGATTCCCAGGTGCTCCAGCAGGATTTTCAGGCCCATGAGAATCAGGATAACGCCTCCCGCCAGCTCCGCCCGGGCCTTGTAGCGCAGGCCGAAGACGTTGCCCACTATCAGCCCCAGGGCGGAGAGGAGGAAGGTGGCGGCGCCGATGAGGGACACGGCGGAGAGGATATGCACGTCCGGCAGCAGAGCGAAGGTGACGCCCACCGCCAGGGCGTCGATGCTGGTGGCCACGGCCAAGAGGAACATGGTGCGGAGGCCGAAGGAATCGTCGTGACATTCCTCGTCCCCGGAAAGGCTCTCCCTGACCATGTTCCCGCCGATGAAGGCCAGGAGGACGAAGGCGATCCAGTGGTCAAAGGCGCTGATATATTGGTCAAAGGCGGAGCCCAGCAGGANGCCGATGGAGGGCATCAGCGCCTGGAAGCCGCCGAACCAGGCGCCGGTGAGGAGATAGTGCCGGGGCTTCAGCCGCTGGACGGACAGGCCCTTGCAGATGGAGACGGCGAAGGCATCCATCGAAAGGCCGGCGGCGATCAGCAGCAGTTCCAAAATATCCATGGAGGAGCCTCCCTGTATATGTAGTTTTTAGATGATACCACAACCATATTCCGGCTGTCAACGAATATGAACCGGGCAGGGGAAAAATGGCCGTTTCCGCACGCTTGACATTTCCGCCGCTTGGTGTTATAGTGTCTTTGTCAAATTGGCTGTGACGGAGACGGGGCCGCCGGAAACGCCCAGAGAGGGACGCGCATGCTGAAAGCGTCCCGCGCCGAACGCGGAGCCTCCACCACTCCTGAGCCGCCCGGGATAACCGGACCGGGCCCTCCCGTTACCGAGGACGCGAGCGGCGGTCCGCATCCGGGCCGCAAGCAGGGTGGAACCGTGGAATGCGTTTTTCGTATCCCACCCCTGATTCTTCATCAGGGGTGGGATTTTTTGCCCCGCCCCGTAATACAAGGAGGAATTACCATGAGTGAAGAAAGCAATCTGTATACCTTTGAAAACGAAACCTACCGCAAGACCTACTGGCACACCTGCTCCCACATCCTGGCCCAGGCGGTGAAGCGGCTGTACCCGGAGGTGAAGCTGGCCATCGGCCCCTCCATCGACGAGGGCTTCTATTACGACATGGACTCTCCCTTCCCCTTCACCCCGGAGATCATGGAAAAAATCGAGGGCGAGATGCGGAAAATCTGCAAGGAGAAGCTGAAGCTGGAGCGCTTCGAGCTGCCCCGGGCGGAGGCCGTGAAGTTCATGGAGGAAAAGGGCGAGCCCTTCAAGGTGGAGCTCATCAACGACCTCCCCGAGGACGCCGCCATCAGCTTCTACAAGCAGGGCGAGTTTACGGACCTTTGCGCCGGTCCCCACCTGGATTCTACAGGACGTGTAAAGGGAAATGCCATTAAGCTGACGGCNTGCAACGCCGCCTACTGGCGGGGGGATTCCAGCCGGGAAACCCTCCAGCGCATCTACGGCATCGCCTTCCCCAAGAAGGACGAGCTGGACGAATACCTCAAGCGCATTGAGGAGGCCAAGAAGCGGGACCACCGGAAGCTGGGCAAGGAATTGGGCCTGTTCATGCTCCGGGACGAGGGCCCCGGCTTCCCCTTCTTCCTGCCCAAGGGCATGACGCTGAAAAATACCCTGCTGGACTACTGGCGGCAGGTCCACAAAAAGTACGGCTACGTGGAGATCTCCACCCCCATCATGCTGAACCGCCAGCTGTGGGAGCGCTCCGGCCACTGGGACCACTACAAAAACAACATGTACACCACCGTCATCGACGAAGTGGACTTNGNGGTGAAGCCCATGAACNGCCCCGGCGGCATGCTGGTCTACGCCAGCGAGCCCCACTCCTATAAGGAGCTGCCCCTGCGGGTGGGGGAGATCGGCCTGGTCCACCGGCATGAGCTCTCCGGCGCCCTCCNCGGCCTCTTCCGGGTCCGCTGCTTCAACCAGGACGACGCCCACGTCTTTATGACCCGGGAGCAGATGCAGGACGTTATCCAGGAGACGGTCCGCCTCTTCGACGAGGTCTACTCCACCTTCGGCCTCAGCTACACCATTGAGCTTTCCACCATGCCGGAGGACCACATCGGCACCGTGGAGGAGTGGGAGCGGAACCAGGACATTTTGAAAGCCGCCATCACCGACATGGGCAAGGACTTTGTCATCAACGAGGGAGACGGCGCGTTCTACGGTCCCAAGCTGGACTTCCACCTCTCCGACTCCCTGGGCCGGACCTGGCAGTGCGGCACCATCCAGCTGGACAGCCAGCTGCCGGAGCGCTTTGAGCTGGAGTACACCGGCGAGGACGGAGCGAAGCACCGCCCCGTCATGATTCACCGGGTGGTCCTGGGCTCCATCGAGCGCTTCATCGGCGTGATTACCGAGCACTTTGCCGGGGCCTTCCCCCTGTGGCTGAGCCCTGTCCAGGTGANGGTCCTCACCGTTACCGACCGGGCGGACGCTTACGCCGCGGAGCTTGCCAAGACCCTGGACGAGCTGGGCTTCCGGGTGGAGACCGACGTCCGAAACGAGAAGATCGGCAAGAAAATCCGGGAGGCCACCCTGGAGAAGGTCCCCTACATGCTGGTGGTGGGCGACCGGGACGTGGAAAACAAAACCGTCTCCGTCCGCACCCGGGGCGGCGAGGACCTGGGCGCCATGAGCCTGGAGGCCTTTGCCGCAAAGCTGCGGGAAGAAGTGGACAGCAAGGTCATTCTGTAAACCAAACGTATAAACGCAAGGGACGTATCCGTTTTGGATACGTCCCTTGCGTTTGGCGTGCAATTATTTGTGAGGTACGTGCCAGATGTTGTCGGCGTACTGGGCGATGGAGCGGTCGGCGGCGANGATGCCGCTGCGGGCGATGTTGTGGAGGCTCATGCGGTTCCACTTGACGGGGTCGGCGTAGGTCTCCACCATGCGCTTTTCCGCCTCGCAGTAGGACGCGAAGTCCGCCAGGAGCAGGNACTCGTCGGCGGGGCTGCCGCCGAGCCCTAACAGGAGCCGCTGATAGAGGTCGTCGTAGCATACACCGTCCCGGAAGCCGGTGCGAANGGNATCCANGGCCCGTCGGAGCTTCTCGTCCCGGTTATACCAACGCTGGGGCACGTAGCCCTCTCGCTTGAGGGCCTCCACCTCGTCGGCGTGGAGGCCGAAGAGGAACATGTTCTCGTCTCCCAGCACCTCATGCATCTCCACGTTGGCGCCGTCCAGGGTGCCCACGGTCAGGGCGCCGTTCATCATGAATTTCATGTTTCCGGTGCCGCTGGCTTCCTTGCCGGCGGTGGAGATCTGCTGGCTCACCTCGCTGGCGGGCATCAACACCTCCGCCAGGGAAACCCGGTAGTTCTCCAGGAAGACCACCTGGAGCTTATCCTTGCAGACGGGGTCGTTTTCGATCTGGTCCGCCAGGGAGTTGATCAGGCGGATGATCCGCTTGGCCACCTCATAGCCCGGGGCCGCCTTCGCGCCGAAGAGGAAGGTGTGGGGCTGGGTGATGGCGTTGGGATCGTCCCGCAGCTTCTGGTACAGGGCGATGATGTGCAGCACGTTCAAAAGCTGGCGCTTATACTCGTGAAGCCGTTTGGCCNGAACGTCGAANNTGGCGTCGGGGTNCAGAATGACGCCCCGGCTCCGCTTGGCGTGAACGGCGAGGGCCTCTTTGTTTTTCCGCTTGATCTCCGCCAGCCGGTTCAGCACGGTCTGGGCGTCCGCGTAGGCGTCCAGCTTCTGGAGGACGGAGGCGTCGGAGAGGTAGGCGTCCCCACCGGTCAGCTCTTTGATGAGGCCGTCCAGGCCGGGGTTGATCTCGCTGAGCCAGCGGCGGTGGTCAATGCCGTTGGTGACGTTTTGGAACTTTGTGGGCTCCATGGCGCAGGCGTCCTTGAAGACGTCGTTGCGCAGGATGTCGGAGTGGAGGGCGGACACGCCGTTGACGGCCATGCCTCCGGCGATGCACAGGTTCGCCATGCGGACCTGCCCGTCCCAGATGATGGCCATTTCCTTCGTTTTGGCGGGGTCATGGTAGAAGGACTCAACCCGCTTCTGCCAGCGGTTGGAGATCTCCTGAATGATTTGCCAGATACGGGGCAGACGGCGCTCCATCAGGGTCTGGGGCCAGCGCTCCAGAGCCTCGGCCAGGACGGTGTGGTTCGTGTAGGCCACGGCGTGGGTGGTGATATACCAGGCGTCGTCCCAGTTCATTCCNGTGTCGTCAATGAGGACCCGCATCAGCTCCGGAATGACCAAAGTGGGATGGGTGTCGTTGATTTGGATGACGTTTTTCTCATGGAAGTTTTTCAGCGTCNCATAGGTGTCCAGGTGCTTGGCGGTGATGGACTGGATGGTGGCGGAGACGAAGAAATACTGCTGCTTGAGACGGAGGGATTTGCCCTCGATGTGGTTGTCGTCGGGGTAGAGGACCTTGGCGATGGTTTCCGCCATGGTCTCCTCCTCGGCGGCTTTCAGGTACTCGCCCTGGCCGAAGAGGCTCATGTCGATGGCCTTGGTCGGCCGGGGGTCCCACAGGCGGAGGACATTGACATGCCCCGTGCCGTATCCGGCGATTTCCATGTCGTAGGGGATCGCCTGGATTGTGGTGGCGTTTTCATTGACCGTGTGGAGATGGCCGTCCGCCCAGAACTCCCGGACGGTGCCGCCAAAGGAAACCATTTGCGCTTCGGCGGGCTTGGGCAGCAGCCAGGCCGCGCCCAGGTCCTTCCAGTGGTCGGGGAGTTCCACCTGCTGGCCCTCCACGATCTTCTGCTTGAACAGGCCCAGCTCGTAGCAGATGGAATAGCCGGTGGCGGGGATCTCCAGGGTGGTCATGGAATCCAGATAGCAGGCGGCCAGGCGCCCAAGACCCCCGTTGCCCAGCGCCGCGTCGGGCTCCATCTCGAAGATGTCCCCGGCCTTGAAGCCCAGGTGCTCCAGGGCCTCTTTCAGCTGAGGCAGCAGATCCAGGTTATAGGCGTTTTTCATCAGGCTGCGGCCGATGAGGAATTCCATAGACAGGTAGTGGACCTGCTTTTTCTTGTTCTGACGGGTCTTCTTCCGGGTTTCAACCTCCCGGAGGGCCATCATGTCCCGGAGGACCAGGGCGCTGGCCCGCATCATTTCGCCGTCGGTGGCCTCATCGGCGGCTTTGCCGAAGTTAGTCATCAGTTTGGCGGACAGGGCTTCTTCCAGTTCTTTCGTCGTAATCGATGCCATAAGCGTTTTCACTCCGCAGACTTTTTCTTGCCGGCGGTTCCTTTCTTTGAGGTTGACTTCTTTTCGGTTTTCTTCTCAGCTTTGTCAGCTTTGGAG
>NZ_CAJMXG010000110.1:0-9569 GCF_905219725.1 Oscillibacter sp. CU971 | reverse complement strand
ATCAAATACCGGCTTCGAAGCGCACAGGACCTGCTTGGGTACGCGCCCTCTCAAATGCCGGATGCGTATCCCCTGTACATCGCTGTGGCTCTCATGCGCATTCTGGATAAATAAGTAAATTGCGAACCCTCCTAATTGGCTCTTCCGGCCAATCAGGGGGGCGCTTTTTTGTCCAAAGAGATAAATACTTTTTTTACAAAAGAGAATATACTCATAATCAGAGTTTCTGTTATTCTGCACAAACCCGAAATTAGCTACGGCGAATAATATTAAACTCTTTTCGTATATTTCATGTTTATTCGTCGGCCATTTTCGATCCGGGCCAGGATCGTGAAGGGATATTTTTATTTAACAGGAGGTCACATTATGAGAAAGCTGCACAAACAGGACATCCTCGAAATTCTGTATGGCGCCACCCTGCTGGGCGCCGGCGGTGGCGGTTCCCTCTCTCAGGGACTCGACATGCTGGAGCACCTGGACGAGACCGGCGAGAACATCGAGCTGGACCTGCTGGACCTGTCGGAGATCGGCGACAACGAGTACGCGGCGATGGTCGCCGGCCTGGGCTCTCCTGTCGCGATGCTGGACCCGGATATGCCCATGTTTGGTCCCGACGCCGTCTACGCCTTCCGGGCCTTCCAAAAGGCGTTTATCAGCGAGGGCAAGGACTGCAAATATCTCTACTCCGGCGAGATGGGCGGCTTCAACACCTTCGTCCCCATGCTGGTGGCGATCCTTTCTGATAAAGACCCCGCCAAGCGCATCAAGTTCCTGGATGTGGACTCCAACGGCCGGGCCGTTCCCGAGCTGAACACCACGTTGAACAGCTATTACGACCATCCCCCCACGCCCATGGGCCTGGGCAGCCTCAATGGAGACGAGATCGCCGTGTATCCCATCAGCGACAAGTCCGGCGAGCAGATCGCCCGGCAGATGTGCATGCTCTACAAGATGCGGATCGGCTTCGCCACCTGGGGCATGAACAAGGCCGAGATGCAGGAGGCCCTGGATGTGGGATGCGTCACCAAGGCGCAGAACATCGGCAAGGCGTTCCTCGCCGCCAAGGCCAACAGGACGGACCTGATGGACGAGCTGAAAAAGGTGATGGAGGTCCGGGAGTTCTGCCGCGGCACCATCGAAAAGCTGGACATCAAGGCCGAGGGCGGCTTTGACTTCGGAACCACCGTGGTCAAGGGCGAAGACGGACACAAGTATTACATCGACTTCAAGAACGAGAACCTGATTCTGCGGGACGAGGCCGGAAAGACCTGCCTGACCGCTCCCGAGGGCATCGGCCTGGTGGATCTGGATACCATGATGCCTCTGACCAATGCCGACACCAAGGAAGGCCAGCACATCCTGGTCACCATGACCCCCGCCCACCCCAACTGGTGGGACGAGGATCACAAGGCTTACACCTGCTGGCTGCCTGAGCTGGAGCGCGTCGGTATGAAGGGCGGGCAGGTCCGCTATTAAGTTAAATTCCGGCGGGGAATTTCCCCGTGGGAGTCCCCCGGCGGATGCCGGGGGACTGCAAATCGCAGAATGCCTAGAATGAAAGGAGACAGCGCCATGAGCGTTTTATCCCACCTGGAGCCTCAGAACGTGTTCTCGTATTTTGAGACCATCTGCGGCATCCCGCACGGCTCCGGGAACACCGGCGCCATCGTGGACTACTGTGTCCGCTTTGCCGAGGAGCGGGGATTTTCCTGGTACCGGGACAAGGCCGACAATCTGGTCATCCGCAAACCCGCCAGCCCTGGCTATGAGCAGGCGGAAACCGTGATTTTACAGGGCCACACTGATATGGTGTGTGAGAAAGACCCCGGGCTGGATTTTGATTTCACGAAAGACGGCATCCGGCTGGTGGTGGAGGGCGACACCCTCCGGGCCGACGGCACCACTTTGGGCGGAGATAACGGCATCGCCGTGGCCATGTGCCTGGCGATTCTGGACGACAAAACCCTGCACCATCCGCCTCTGGAGGTTTTGCTGACCGCCGACGAGGAGATCGGAATGCTGGGCGCTTTTGCCTTTGACTGCGCTCAGCTCACCGGGCATAAGCTCATCAATCTGGATTCCGAATATGAGGGCGTGCTGATGTGCAGCTGCGCCGGCGGCGCGAACGCCTATTCCAAACTCCCCGTCAGCCGGGAAAACCAGGAGCTGACCTTGGTAGAGCTGGAAATCTCCGGTTTGACCAGCGGCCACTCCGGCGTGGAGATCGACAAGGGCCGTGCCAACTCCAACGTGCTGATGGGACGCCTGCTCCGCGGCTTGATGGCAAAAGACGCTTTCCGCCTGGTGAAGCTGGAAGGCGGAAGCCGTGAAACAGCCATCGCCTCTCAATCTTCCGCTGTTATCGGCGTTTCCGGTGGCGCCGCCGGGGTCCTGGCTGAAACGGAGCGCTGGGCGGGAATCCTGAAAAAGGAATATGCCGCCACGGAGCCCAATATGGTCGTTTCCGCCAAAGCCGGGGCAAAGGTATCGGCTTCTGCGCTGACTGCCGCCGATACAGAGAAGGTCCTGAAGGTTCTGCTGGCTCTGCCCGACAGCGTACAGGCCATGAGCGCGGATATGCCCGGTCTGGTGCAGACCTCGCTGAACTTCGGCATCCTGCGGCTGGACGAGGCGGAACTCTTCCTGGCCAACACGGTGCGCAGCTCCATGACCACGCAGAAAGAGTGGGTCCTGGAGCGGGTGGCCTCCATTGTCGCGCTGGCAGGAGGAACCACGGAATTTTCCGGCAGCTATCCCGGCTGGTCCTATAACCCTCATTCGGTGGTTAAGGATACCATCGTCCGTGTGTATAAAGAACTCTTTAACAAGGAGGCTTCCGTGGAGGCGGTTCACGCCGGCATTGAGTGCGGCCTCTTCGCGGACAGCATCCCCGATCTGGACTGCGTGTCCATCGGCCCGGAGATGGCCGACGTACATACGCCCAGAGAGCATCTGAGCATCTCCTCCTCTGCGCGGACCTATCAGCTTCTGTGCGAGGTTCTCAAGCAGAGCAAATAAACTGTCCCCATCGGTTCATAAAGGCCGGTAGAGCAGCGGCAATTTAATCGTGTGAAATGGACTTGCTCTTTCGGCCGTCCGGCTGAAAGAGCAAGTCCTCTTTTGGCGTTTAAAGTATATTTATGGAAAGGAAGGTCTGGAACCTTGGAAAAGATACTCATGTCAGGCAACGAAGCCATCGCCCGGGGAGCCTACGAGGCCGGAGTGCGGGTGTGCTCCGCCTATCCGGGAACGCCCAGCACGGAGATCTTCGAGAATCTGCCTCCGTACAAGGAATCCCTCTACTGCGAGTGGGCTCCTAACGAAAAAGTCGCGGCAGAGGCGGCCTATGGAGCGGCCATCGCCGGAGTACGAAGTCTCTGCGCCATGAAGCATGTGGGCTTGAACGTGGCGGCAGACCCCGTCTTCACCGCCGCCTATAATGGCGTCAAAGGTGGGTATGTCCTTGTGGCGGCAGACGATCCCAGCATGCACTCCTCTCAAAACGAGCAGGATAGCCGCCTCTATGCCAAAGCTGCCCGCATCGCCTTAGTGGAGCCGTCAGATTCACAGGAATGTTTGGACTTCATGAAGGAGGCGTATCGAATCTCCGAGGAATTTGATATGCCGGTACTTTTCCGCGTTACCACACGAGTTTCACATTCCAAGAGTTTGGTTGTCACCGGCAAGCGGGAGGAAGCCGCCGCAGAGCCTTACCAGAAAAATACACGGAAATATGTTTCAGTTCCCGCGAATGCATATCAGAATCATCCCAAGGTGGAAGAGAACCTCCGGCGGCTGGCGGAGTACGGCGAAACCTCCGCTTTAAACAAAATGGTACTTCGTGGGAAGAAAATTGGCGTAATCACTGCTTCCATCGCCTATCAGTACGCCGAGGATGCCTTTCCCAAGGACACCTCTTTTTTAAAGCTGGGTTTGACCTATCCCCTGCCCATGAAGCTCATCCGGGACTTTGCTTCCAAAGTGGAAACCTTGTATGTCATCGAGGAACTGGAACCTTTCATGGAGGAGCAGATCAAGGCCGCTGGAATTCCTTGTGTTGGCAAGGAATTCACAGGGAATCTCTATGAGCTGAACCCCCAGCTTCTGTCGGAACGTATCTTCCAAAGGCGCGCTCCTACCGTAGACGTAGGCGTCCAGGCCGTCTCCCGGCCCCCGGCGCTGTGCCCCGGCTGTCCCCACCGAGGATTTTTCTACATCATGTCCAAAGGAAAGGACTATGTCGTCACCGGAGACATCGGCTGTTATACTCTTGGGGCCGCGGCGCCTTTAAATGCCATCGACACCTGCGTCTGTATGGGCGGCGGCTTCTCTGTAGGCATGGGCATGGCTAAGGCTTTCCAAGCAACAGGACAGAAGAAAAAAGTTTTCGGCATTCTGGGCGATTCCACCTTCTTCCACAGCGGCATGACCGGCGCGGCGGAAATCCTCTATAACAAGGGGAATGTCATCCCTGTAGTGCTGGATAATTCCATCACAGGCATGACCGGACACCAGGACAACCCCGGCAGCGGATATACCCTCCAAGGAGACATTGCCGCCGCCATCAAAATTGAGGACGTCCTCCGGGCCTTGGGCTATGAAAACGTCATCATTGTGGACCCCCAGGACCTGGCCGCCATGCAGAAGGCTGTGGACGACGCTCTGGCGTCCGAGGTCCCCGCCGCCATCATCACCCGCCGTCCCTGCCTCTTAATCAAGCGCATTTCCCACAACACCGGCCTATGTGAAGTGGACCGTGGAAAGTGCATTGGATGCAAAAAATGCCTGAAAGTCGGATGTCCTGCTATCTCTATACGGACAGGCCAATGTCAGATTGACGCGACGCAATGCGCAGGCTGCACGGTCTGTGCCCAGGTGTGCCCTGTGGGGGCGATTTCCAGAAAGGAGACAAAATGATGGAACGGCAGAGCGCTTTATTGGTTGGCGTTGGCGGACAGGGCGCTATCCTGACCGCGAAAATTCTGGTGGCCGGACTGATGGAAGCGGGCTATGACGTGAAGATGTCCGAGGTTCATGGCATGAGCCAGCGGGGCGGCAGCGTCTCCACCCAGGTCCACTGGGGGGAGAAGGTCTACTCCCCTGTCATCGGCCCCGGTGCGGCGGATATTCTGGTGGCCTTTGAGAAGATGGAAGCCGTCCGGTACGCGGAGTTCCTCAAGCCCGGCGGCGTGGCCGTCATCAACAATTACGAGCTCCCTTCCTCCACCATCGCGGCGGGCCTTTGCGAGTACCCCGCCGGGTGTCTGGAGGCCATGGAATCCCACTTCCGCTGCGTGACCCTGGACGCGGCGGCGGAGGCGATGAAGCTGGGCAACGCCAAGTGCATGAACGTGGTCCTCTTCGGGGCCATGGCCAAGGCCCTGGGGCTGGACCACATCGACTGGGAGGCTGTGATTTCCAAGGTGGTTCCCCAGAAGTTCCTGGAGCTGAACCTGGCCGCATACCGGGCGGGCCGGGCGGCGGTAAAGTAAGGAGGACGGCATGTTACAGGACCAATACCGGCAAAAGCTGCGCACGCCGGAGCAGGCGGTGCAGGCAGTGAAAAGCGGGGACTGGGTGGACTATACTTCCAACGTCTGCTTTCCGCCTCTGCTGGACGCCGCCCTGGCCAAGCGCCGGGACGAGCTCACCGACGTGAAAATCCGGGGCAACCTGCTCTTCGGCCCCATCCAGGTGGTGGAATGTGACCCCAGCCGGGAACATTTCCTCTACAACTCCTGGCACTGCTCCGCCTATGAGCGGAAGCTCTGCGACCGGAATTTATGTAACTATATCCCCATGATTTTCCGAAACGTGGTTCCCTATTACCGCCATTTTCTGACGGTGAACGTGGCCATGATGTGCGTCCCGCCCATGGATAAGCATGGCTATTTCAATCTCTCCTGCGCCACCGGCATTGCCCGGGGAATTCTGGAGAAGGCGGACATCGTAATCCTGGAGGTCAATGAGCACCTGCCTCATATCCTAGGCGGCTTCGACGAGTTCATTCACCTCTCTGAGGTGGACTATGTGGTGGAAGGTCCTCACGACCCCCTGCCTCAGTTCCCGGTGGCGAAGGCTACGGAGGAGGACCGTAAAATCGCGGAGCAAATCGTCCCCTTTGTCAAGGATGGAGCCACTCTTCAGCTTGGCATCGGGGCCATGCCCAACGTGGTGGGTTCCCTGCTGGCCCAGTCGGACCTGAAGGATCTGGGCATGCACACAGAGCTCTGCGGCGATGCCTACTATGAGCTCCACAAGGCCGGGAAGCTGACCAACGCCCGAAAGACTATCCACCGGAACAAGGGCATGACGGGCATTGTCTTCGGCTCCCAGGACCTTTACGACTGGGTGGACCACAACCCCTTCGTCACTGTGGCACCCCTGGAATACGTCAACGCCCCGGAGACCATCGCCCAGCTGGACGACATGATCTCCATCAACAGCTGCATTGCGGTGGACCTCTACGGCCAGACCTGTGCCGAGAGCGCCGGGCTACGGCACATCAGCGGCACGGGTGGGCAGCTGGACTACCTCACCGGTGCGGCCATGTCCCGAGGGGGAAAGGCGTTTATCTGCATGACCTCCTCTTTTTTGGACAAGGGCGGCGTCCGCTGCTCCCGGATTGTCCCCCATTTCGGCGGGGACATTATCACGGGGCCCCGGAGCCAGGCTTATTACATTGTCACGGAGTACGGTGTGGTGAATCTGGTAGGCCGGTCCACCTGGGAACGGGCGGAGTTATTGATCTCCATCGCCCATCCTGATTTCCGGGACGAGCTCATCGCCGCCGCCCAGGAGCAAAAAATCTGGCGGCGCTCTAATAAACGATAAGGAGGCGCCTGCATGGTAAACCAAAAAATGCTGGCTCTGGGTCAGACCCGCTCCTGCATCCGGGAGCTGTTTGAGTACGGCCTCCGGCAGGCTGCCGCCGGGGAGACCGTCTATGACTTCTCCATTGGCAACCCCTCCATCCCCGCCCCGCCAGAGGTCAACGAGACCTTTGTCTCCATCCTCCGCAATATCGACAGTCTTTCCGTCCACGGCTACACCCAGGCCCCAGGAGCCATGGACGCCCGGCAGATGGTGGCAGAGGAGTTGAACAGCCGCTATAGCTCGGACCTCCGGGGAGAGAATATTTTCTTCACCTGCGGTGCGGCCCCGGCTCTGACGTCTGTCATTCGGGCCTTGGCGGTGGAGGGGGCGGAGATTCTGGCCATTGCGCCCTACTTCGCCGAGTACCGCCCTTTTGTGGAGGCCAACAGAGCTGCCTTCGTCCCGGTCCCCGCCGACAGGGCGGCGTTCCAAATCGACTGCGCCGCCCTGGAGGAGCGGGTCACGGTCCACACCCAGGCGGTCATCGTCAACTCTCCTAACAACCCCTCCGGCGTCATCTATACCCGAGAGACTCTGGAAAGATTAGCGGAGGTTCTGACCCGCAAGAGCCGGGAGTTCAGCCATTCCATCTACATCATCTCCGATGAGCCCTACCGGGAATTGGCCTATGACGGGGCGGAGGTCCCCTTCCTCCCGGACATCTACCCCAACACCGTCATCTGCTACTCCTATTCCAAGTCCCTCTCCATGCCTGGTGAACGCATCGGCTATTTCTGCGTCTCGGACCGGGTGGAGGACAGCGGGCTTCTGTTCGCCGCAGCGGCAGGATCGGCCAGGTCCCTGGGCCACGTCTGCGCCCCTTCTCTCCAGCAGAGGGTGGTGGCCGCCTGCGCGGCCTCCCGGCCGGACCTGGACGCCTATGACCGCAACCGTGTGACCCTCTATAATGCACTAACCTCCTACGGCTATCGGTGTGTCAGGCCCAGCGGCGCATTTTACCTCTTTGTCCAAGCGCCGGGCGGAGACGCCAAAGCGTTCTCCGACCTGGCTAAGGCTCGTAACCTTCTGTTAGTTCCCGGCGGGGACTTTGGTTGTCCCGACTACTTCCGGGCCAGCACCTGCGTATCCCATGAAATGCTTCTGCAGAGCCTGCCGATATTTGAGTCCCTGATTAAAAAATATCAATAGGAGGAAATTTCAATGAATGCCTATCTCTCCAGTGTAATTGAGCATGTGAAGACCCGGCACGCCAATGAGCCGGAGTTCGTCCAGACGGTAGAGGAAGTCCTCTCCTCCCTGGAGCCCGTCATTGAGAAGCACCCTGAATACGAGAAGGCCGACCTGCTGACCCGCATGGTGGAACCAGAGCGGATGTTCACCTTCCGGGTCTGCTGGATGGCGGACGACGGAACCTGGCACACCAACATCGGCTACCGTTGTCAGTTCAACGGGGCCATCGGCCCTTACAAGGGCGGTCTGCGATTCCAGAAGAATGTGTACCCCGGCATCATCAAGTTCCTGGGCTTCGAGCAGGTCTTCAAGAACAGCCTGACGGGCCTGCCCATCGGCGGCGGCAAGGGCGGCAGCGACTTCGATCCGGCAGGCAAGTCCGACGCGGAGATCATGCGCTTCTGCCAAAGCTTCATGCAGGCCCTGTACCGCTATATCGGGCCCGACGTGGATGTCCCGGCCGGAGACATGGGCGTGGGCGCCAAGGAAATCGGCTACCTTTACGGAGAGTACCGGCGGCTGAAGGGCGCCTTTGAAAACGGCGTTCTGACGGGCAAGGGGTTCAGCTACGGCGGCTCTCTCATCCGGCCCGAGGCCACGGGGTATGGTGCGGTATACTATCTGGAGAATGTTCTGAAGCATGAGGGAGAAACCCTGGAAGGGAAGACTATTGCCTGCGCGGGCTTTGGCAACGTGACCTGGGGCATCTGCAAAAAGGCGGCGGAGCTGGGTGCTAAGGTTGTAACCCTTTCCGGACCTGATGGGTACATCCATGATCCGCAAGGCGTGGTGACAGATGAGAAAATCAACTATCTAATAGAAATGCGAAACTCTGGCCGGAACCGGGTGCAGGATTATTACGACAGGTTCCCTTGCGTGGAATTTTTCCCAGGCTGGAAACCTTGGGGCGTGTCGGTTGATGTCTGTATGCCCTCTGCTATGCAGAATGATGTTCACATGGAGCAGGCAAAGCAAATTGTGGCCAACGGTGTGAAATATTATATTGAAGTGGCAAATATGCCCACGACAAACGACGCACTCCAATTCCTGATGGCCCAGCCCGGCATGATTGTAGCTCCCAGCAAGGCCGTCAATGCCGGCGGCGTGGCGACCTCTGCTCTGGAGATGGCGCAAAACAGCGAACGGCTGGTGTGGACTGAGGAAGAGGTCGACAAACAGCTTCACCAGATCATGGACACGATCTACAGTATGAGCGTGGAGGCCGCAGAGAAATATGGCCTGGGATACAACTTGGTAGCTGGAGCTAATATTGCCGGTTTCCAGCGAGTAGCTGACGCTATGATGGCCCAAGGCGTTTTTTAACAGGAAAACGAACCTTTGTCACCTCGTCAGGCATTACAAAATTGTAAAATACCAGCGAAAGTCCCTAAACTGCTGGTATAAATTTAATTACATGGAGGCAATTCAAAATGGACAAGAACATGACGCACTATCCCCTGGACGTTCCCGCTCCTCATCACTTCACCTTCGCCGTCCGCGAC
>NZ_CAJMXG010000109.1:0-9597 GCF_905219725.1 Oscillibacter sp. CU971 | reverse complement strand
GGGCGGGCCGTCCAAAGATCGGGCGGCATCCGGGGTGTGCTTTGCCGCCTGTTGCTGCTTGGTTTTTTTAAGGTTCTTCCGCTTGCGCCCCTTTCGGGAAGCTGGCGGGGGGGCCTCACTGGCAACGGGAGCGTCCATCATGGGCGCGTCCGCAGCCATCCGCATGGAGGGAGCATCCGGCGCAGGGGTATCCGGTCCGCTGACTGGCTCCTGGGCGGCATAGACCGCTTCCTCCGCCGTCTGCTGGACGGGCCGGGGCTGTTTCCGCCGTTTTTTACCGGGGGAAACGGAATCGCCGCCGCCCCGCTGGGCCGCACGGTGGCCCGCCGCCTGTTCCAGGGGACGGGCCGGACCGAATGATATGTCCGCCGTGCGCTGGCTGACCCGCTTTTCCTCGCCGGTAGCCATGTTTTGCTCCACCAGACCGTCTCGGCCCAGCTTTTGCACCGTTTTTGCCCTGGCCTGGAACTGTTTACCGCTCATAGAGCCGCCTCCTGGGGCTTATGTTCTTTGTCTGGCGCGGGAGCGGGCTGTCCGGCAATTTCCGCCTTTTTTTCCGCCAAAGCCTGACGAATAGAGGGCTTTTTTTCCGCCTGACGCTCTGCCCGCGCCTCCCGTGCGGCCTCCGCCGACAGCTCCAGGCTCTCCACCCTGCCAATAGCGGCGAGAGTGGCGTTGTTCATGTTGGACAGCAGACTTTTCGTGGCCCGCATGGGAGCGAGGACCATGGACTGAAAGCGGCCCTCCTGCCCGCCATCCACCACCTGCGTCTCCTTGCCGGTCAGGGTACGTCCAGCGTTCTTCAAATGACCGCCCACGCTCCGCAGCTCATGGCCGACGCTCTCCACCTTCTCAATGTTCTGCTTCGTGTCAGCAATCATGCCACTGATCTGCTCCTGCAAGGATTCCAGCACATTTTTGGCTCCAATGGCGGACACGGCCTTGTCCAATGCAGTCACACCCGCCTCCTTGAAATTTTCCACAGCGGCGGCGGCACATCCGGCGATCTTCTCCCACAGGTTATCCAGCGTTGCCTTAATCTGGTGTGCCTTATGTTCCAGCTTCGCCGCCGCGCCCTGCATGATATATTTGGCGGACGGCTCCCGCACCTGGGTAAGCTGTTGGCGGACTTCCTGCAACTCCTGAAGAACAGCTTCATACTGCCGATTCATACCGTCCATATACCACATAAGTGCGGACAAGTCCTGCACCTGCCCCTGCCGCCCGTTTTCCTCCAGCAGTTTCATAAACTGCTGGATCGTCTCGTTACTCTGTAACGGGTCCACTGATAAGCGCCTCCTTCCTAAATTCGCTGGCCCGTTTTACCGCCATGTCGCAGTAAGCAGGGTCAATCTCCGCACCCAGGTAATCCCGGCCCGCCATCATTGCCGCCACCGCTGTACTGCCGCTGCCCATAAAGCCGTCAAAGATTAGCTCTCCGGGCTGGCTGGAAATCTGAATCAGCCAAGATAAAAACTCCGCATTTTTGATGGTAGGATGATATATCCGGTGTTTCTTCTGCCACACAGAATTGTAAGTTGCCTTGGGATATTCCGTCCCGAACCAACAAGCGTTGAATCGGGTCTTATACCGCTTGCTCGGATTTGCCCCTGGGCGGGGCCGCGTCCCCTCCTTCTTCCGGTTTTGCAGCAGAGGCGTATGGTTGAAAGTCCGCCGCCCCTTTTGGCAAAAAATGAGCCATTCAGCGTTGTTGGCATAGCTGCCCTGCAAATCGCCAATCCCACCAACGGTGCCCTTTTCTACTACCAAACAATTCTTGATGGAGAAACCTGCCTCCTTCAAACAGTTATAATGGTAGGGATAGCAGTCAAAGCGGGTAAAGAAATAGGCGTGGCTGTCATTCCGCAGAATGCGGTAGCTCTCCCTGGCGAACTGTTCATAGTCAATGCCGCTATCACCGGCGATGGGAGGGTGCGGACATCGGGCAAAGTTATTTTGATACCGGATGCCGTAAGGAGGGTCGGTTAGAATCATGGATACATAGCCGTCCGGGATCTGTGAAAACAGCTCCATACAATCCATCCGGTAGATTCGATTTCGCTCCGGCTCCATGGTCATCCGCCGTCCTCCGCCAAGTCCTCCAACTTGGTGGTCATAATGGAGTACAGCTCTGTATCCTTCGGGAAGTGGTCCACAAAGGGGATGATGACGCTCCCGAAAAACAAAAGCCCCTCGCCAGCGTTGGAGTTGGTCACATAACCAAGCTGGTGAGGGGAAATATTGAGCTGTTTTGCCAGGATTTGACGGTCGCCGCCCGCCTGGTTCAGCATATAAATGAAATCGCTGTTTTCCAGGATATTCTCAATCTCACGGGAGGAAAGCAGGTCCTTTACATTTTGGGTAAGACCGGTCGGGATACCGCCCCATTTTCTGAACCGCTTCCAAATCTCCACCGTATAGGCGGCGGTCTGTTCCTCCCGCAAGAGAAGGTGCATTTCGTCAATGTAGAGGCGGGTGGACTTATGGGCTTCCCGGTTCTCGCTGACCCGGCCCCACACCTGATCTTGAACCACCTGCATACCGAATTTTTTGAGCTGCTTGCCCAGCTTTTTAATCACATAGCACACAATCCGGCTGTTGATTTTCACATTGGTCCGGTGGTTGAATACGTTGAGGGAACCGCTGACGTAGATCTCCAACGCCGTGGCAAGCCGCTGGGCCTCCGGCTCCGGCTGTTGGCAGAGAAGTGCGTGGAGGTCTCCCAGCACCGGCATTTTCTCAGGCCTGGGGTCTTGCAGATATTCCCGGTAGACCATGTGTACACAGCGGTCAATGACCGTTTTCTCCACAGGCTCCAGACCGGCCTTGCCGCCCACGATCAGCTCCATGAGGGAGAGGATGAAATCGCTTTTCAGCGTCAGAGGGTTATCATCATCACTGTAATTGAGGTTCAGGTCCATGGGGTTGATGAATTGGTCCGAGGCGGGGGAAATGTCGATCACCTGCCCGCCCAGCCGCCGCACCAGGGGCGAATATTCGTCCTCTGGGTCGATAATGGCAATATCATCCGTGGTGATAAGGAACGAGTTGGCGATCTCCCNCTTGGCGGAGAAGGATTTACCGCTTCCGGGAGTGCCAAGGATTAGCCCGTTGGGGTTTTTAAGTTTCTTGCGGTCCGCCAGAATCAGGTTATTGGAAAGAGCGTTCAGCCCGTAATAAAGGGCCTCCCCCTGCATGAAAAGCTCCTGGGTGGTAAAGGGCACGAAAATAGCGGTGCTGCTGGTGGTGAGGCCACGCTGAATGGCGATCTGGTTCAGGCCCAGAGGGAGGGAGGACATAAGGCCCTGCTCCTGCTGGTAGTCCAGCCGCCGCAGGGCGCAGTTGTACTTTTGCGCGATGCCCGCCGCCTGGAATACGTTGTTCTCCAGCTTTTGCCGCGTCTCCGCCGTGTTCATCACCAGCATGGTGACGAGGAACATCCGCTCATTCCGGGATTGCAGGTCCTCCAAAAGCGTCTTGGCCTCCGCGCCGTAGGTGGCGAGATCAGAGGGGATGATGTCCATATCATACCCCGCTCTGACTGCTTTTTTCTGTTCCTCAATGGTCATTTTCTGTAAATCGGTGATCTTTCGCTTNACATTTTTAATGGCCGCGCTCTGGTCAATGGACTGGATATGGAGCGTGACTACCATACTGCTCTCCAGGTCCAGGAAGTCCGCCAGCATACGGTCCGTCAGCTCCGGGGCCAGGATTTGCAGGAAGGACATTGCCCCATAGGTCCTGCCAATCTGGAACATCCGGCCATTCTTAAAAGTGAAGCTGTCCGGGGCAATGAAGTCCTTGCTGGACAGGCCCGTCTTGCAGATCGCATCCCAGGCGAAGCGGAACTTCTGATTGTCCGCCGGGTGGAACATCTTATGGAGGACGGCCAGCCGCTCATAGCCATTGAGGGAGTGCGCCCGCACCCCCAGGGTCTTGAAATTAGCCAGCACATCCGCCTCAATGCGTTCCAGCCGGGGCTTGGCCTCCTTCAGACTGTCCGCCTCCACGCCAAAGGTGATGTACTTGGTCTTGGTCAGGCCGTTGTTGCCCTTAGAGAGCTGCCCTTGCAGCATATCCGAATATTCTTCCCGGATGCTGTTGAAAGCGTCCGTCTGGTCGGGGATATGGATGGACTGGCGCTGCTCCTCCATGTCAGCGGGCTGGTTGAGGAACGAAAACTGGACCTGGATGGAGGAGTCAAAATAATTGAGGAAATCGCACCAGTTCTCAAAAATCAGGTTTTTGTCCTCATTTTGCGCCAACTGGTAGTTTATATCGTAGAATTGGACCTGCTTTGTAAAGAAATGCTCCGACACCACGCAGATGCCGTCCCGGCACATCTCCCGGTAGGGGATGGTCTGCTGGGCGGTGCGGGGGATTTTGCCGTCCCGCTTGGCCTTCTGGACGGAAGCGGACAGCCGCCGCTTCTGGCGGCTGGTGAGCTTGGCGTCCGGGGTCAGGCGGATGGTGTCCCGCAGATCGGCTTTATCTTTTTTGTGCTGTCTTTTTGCCACTTGCAGATTTTTTACTTGCTTTTCCTGCTTTTTTTGCAATAGCATGAACCTCCTTTTCATGATGATTCAGCCGCTCTATGGCGGCGTAGAGATTGTCGGTCTGGTAGGGACGGACCTTGGGGGCGAGGAACTGCGCCCGGATGAAGTGGCCCAGCGCCTTCTCCAAGGGCTGGCCGTCCTTTTCGTAGATGCCGAACAGGAAGAAGGGCAGCATGAGGCCGATCATCAGCAGAGCCGCAGCCTCGTTGCTGAGGCTGTTCCGGGTGAGCATATAGGTGGGTACGCCAATCAGACCGCCTACGCCGAAACAGATGAGTTGGCGCGAGGTCAGGTTGAACGCCACCTTCGTCTTTACTTTGGCGAGGTCCTTCGGGACAGGGACAAAGGGCATGGTTACGCCTCCTTTCGCAGCACATCCCGGATGCCCTGCATGATGTAGGCCACACACGGGACGGCGACGCTGTTGCCCAACATAGAATAACGCTTGGTATCGCTGATAGGCTTACCATCGTGGCCGTACTCCGTCCAAAAATCCGGGAACCCCATCAACCTCTCAGCTTCAAGGGGGGTCAGCCGCCGCACACAAAAGCCGATACGGACCGGATTCTGATAGTTCAGCGAATAACCTCCCGATTTGGTTTTTGCCTGCAATGTGCCGCTGATTTCTTCCGTCTCCCGGAGATTACGGCAATCCACCGCACTGACAAACACATTGCTTTGCTGGTTTGCGAGTAAGGTCGGAGCCGTTTCTTCCTGGTAGCCCACACTTCCTGACGCACTCCCAGCCTTATGCCGGAATCCGGGGCTGCTGACGCGGAAGTCCAGTTCGCTCCCCATCCCAGCGGGCCGGGAGAGGCCAGCGCCGGAGGCGCACAGTGTTCCGGCAATCTGCGGATGCACCAGGAGGGGCCGCTCATGGGCCACGGTCAGGGGGGATTGATTGTCCAGAATACCAGCTTTGGCCTGCCCGGTTNNCATGCACANCATCCCAGCTANAATAGGCAGNTTTCCATGGGTCTGGCTGCGGAGGGTGGGGGAAATGCCGGACCGTTCCACCGTCATGGAATCGCCGCCCTGGTCGTTCAGGACCTCGACAATCCCGCCTGCTGCATCAGGGCTGTTTTCAGCAAAGGCGGTAAGTCCTTGCCGCGGCGTTCCGCCCGCCTCAAAATACCCGCACAGGCTTTTGGGGACAAACAGTATTTCTCCGGCGCTTTTTCCTCTAAAATCTGCGACAAGAAACAAGCGCCTGCGCCGCTGTGCTGTTCCGAAA
Organism: Oscillibacter sp. CU971; assembly: GCF_905219725.1. NCBI lineage: Bacteria > Bacillati > Bacillota > Clostridia > Eubacteriales > Oscillospiraceae > Oscillibacter > Oscillibacter sp. CU971. Next base: position 3,807 of record NZ_CAJMXG010000109.1, on the reverse strand, counting down.
TGTTGGGCGTCGTACACGCACCAAGCGAGATCAACGCCTCGGCCTCGCGCCATTCCGGCGTTTGCCCACTTTCCAGATCGAGGCATTGAAACCGTACTCTTTGTGANCGCCGCAAGCACGGCCTGATAGTCACGTCCAGCCGCCGAACTCGTTGCGCCGACAACGTTTTCCCAGATTGCAAATTTGGGGTATTCGCCATGTGTCGCCTCCCTCATTTCATCAATAATTCGTATGGCCTCCATGAAAAGGCCGCTTCGCTCATCCGCGAGGCCCCGGCGCAGGCCAGCCAGAGAAAGCCCCTGGCAGGGACTTCCAAAAGTGATAATATCCACGGGCGGCAGCTTCGCACCGTCCAGCCGGGTAATGTCGCCCACATGAACCATATCCGGGAAATGGCGCCGGGTAACGGATATGCACTCCGGCACGATCTCACTAGCCCACAAAGAGCGGATACCGTAAAAAGAAGCGGCATAGGGAAAGCCCCCTATGCCGTCAAAAAGTGATCCTAATGTTAAGTTGGTTTTTCCGTAGAAAATAGGTTATCTCACCTCCCGGTCTTTCAGTTTTGCGGCGGGCTGTTCGCCGGGGACGGGCTTTGCCGCAAGCTGGGCCTTAATGGAGGGTTTCTGCTTCGGCTGCTCCCGCATAGCGTCCAATTCCTTCCGCACCATACCAACAAAGCCGTCCAGCACCGCAGAATGGCTGTTGACAACATAGGCCCAGCGGCGATCCTCCGCGTCAGCTATGGGAACAGCCGCCGCCCACGCGTGATTGCTGCGGGAAAACCGCTGATCCTGCGCTCTGCTCTGGAGCGTAGCAGCCAGCACACAGGTCACGCGCTCCGGGCCGAACTCTGCCAAAACACCCTTTACATCGGCGTTGAGGTGCATACCGTCGAAACCGTCTCGAATTGCGGTTTCAATGGCTTCTCTGCAAGCCTCATTCGCTTGATAGGAGGCACGAAAAGCATCCAACTCCCCGTGTTCCCAGGCATATTCGCCGGTGTGCTGATAGAGTGGGATAGCGCGGGTAACCTCCCGCTGGGCCTCCAGCTGGGCCTCCAGTAAATGGTTTGCCCGATCCTCAATACATTCCTGGATATCGTCCATGTGGCCCGTCTCCATATCCTGGAAGTCATTGTAAATGTCCGCCAGAGGAGATTCGGATTCCAGCAGCACCTCCGCCTGGGACGCGGGGAGACCCAGCNCCTCTATCTCCAAGAGAATGTCCTCTCGAATGGTATACTCATGGGCATAGTTCAGGGCTTCCTCCACTGTCATGCCCAACAGCCCGTGCTTGAACCGCTCCTGTTCTGCCGCCATTTTGTCGTATAACGCCTGATTCAATTTTTCTCCGTCCATGAACGTCTCCTTCCTTTATAATAATTTCTCATACCGCAATTTCATCTGCGGCGGGCAGAGGTCCACAGCGGGACAGTGTTTGCCGGTCCAGCGTTTTCCCCCTGCCTGCCCCATACACGTCCAGCCCGCCGCCCGGATACTGGCTCCGGCCTCCGTGTCCAACGTGTAGGTGATGATCTTGCGGTAGCCGATAGCCTTTGCCGCCCGCGCCGCCGCAGAGTACAGCATACTGCAAACGTTTTTCTCGCCGATAGTACAGAGCCGGGTCACTTCCAGCGTCAGGCCGTTGTCCAGATAGCGGCTCACGGGGCGGCCCACAATGGCAACGCCAACCAGCCGTCCCTCCGCCGCACAGCCGATGGAAAACTTGTGACCGGTGACGGGCTTATGGTGGCGGTGATGGGCGGCTACAAAAGCGTTGGCTTCTTTTAGGGAAACAGGGACCAGGGACAGCACGTTACCGCTCCCCCTTGTCCACTTTCCTCCCCTGGGTAGGGGCCTCTGCCTGACGTGCCGCCGCCTCTTTGGTTGCCCCTTTGAGTGCGCCGCGCACAGAGGGGGGGCGCTCCTGCTCCACCGCTTTCTCATACGCGCCCAAAACAGCGGCGTTCAAAGCCTGCCGCATTTCCTTGGTGGTGGGACAGCAGATGGGGTGGTATTTTTCATCCTGCCCCTTGGTGCTGGGCATTGCGACATACGGCCCCTTCTCCGTGTTGTAGATGCGAATGTTGTTGACAGCGAACACGCCGCCCAGGTTCACGCTGGCAAAGCCCAGCAGCTTGCCATGGTCCTTATCCGGGTCCTTGGGCAGATAGATTTTCACGTCCACACCAGGGACGGAGGGGGCCTCCGCGCCGGTTTCCGGCGCTTTGCTCTCGCTCAAATTGCAATCCTCCTTATTTTAATGTGCGTTGAAAATGGATTTGCTGACCGCTCCGGTCTTGAACAGGGAGAAGCACAGCAGTACCGTGTACCCGGCGCATTGCCAGATAGCAACGTGAATACTGCCGCCGGTGGTAATCTGCCCGATCAACACGGCGTAAATCGCCACACAGATCATGATGAAAAAGCCTTGCAGTCCCAGGGCCACAAGGCCGCGCAGATAGTTGTTGCCCATCTGCCCCCACTCCCGGTTAGTCATGGTGGCGAAGGGAATCGCGCCAACGGAGCAGTAGATATAAATTTCAATCATCCGGCCCACCAGCACAAGCATGACGCAGAAGGACAGAATGGGCATGGTGATTTTCAGAAGCATTGTCNCCACCAGCAGTCCAAACAACTCTCCTAGCTCCATGACCTCCAACTGCGCGGACACGTCCCCTATGATCGTGGCAAAATCAAGGCTGGTGTTCCCGGTGATAATTCCGGCGCTCTGCTGTACCACGTTCTGCCCCATCTCAAAAATTGCCATGGTAATATCAAAGGTGTGGGTGACGAGGTAAACAGCGATAAACGCTTTGAGAATCCATTTGTAAATGGCAAAGGTTTCAAAGTCGTGGAAGTTATTCTTCTCCATGATAATACTGATAAGCTCATAGCACAGGACAAAGGTAATAATCATCCCAGCTATTGGAACTACCACATTGTCACTCAAATTGCGGATCATAGAAAAAACCCCGGCGTTCCATGCCGCCGGGGTTGTCCCCACGTTTGCCGCAACTTCCCCGACCTCGCTGTTGATCTGGTCAAACATCCCGTCCAGGTTGCCCATAATGCAGTCCCGGAGGATACCTTTGATCCAGTCTGTGATTATGTCGAGGATGTTCAGCATTGGTTACGTCCTCTTAGCCGAACAGGTTCGCCAGCAGGGGAATAAGCTGCATACCGATCAGAGCAACGCCGCCGCCAGCCATGAGCTGTTTCATGCCTTGGGACTTAGCTCACTACGGATAAAGAAGCAAAGAGAGGTTAAAAATTTTTGCCGTCACTATCCGGCGGGGCCTCGCCGGATAGGTCTGGCTCAATCGTCAGGCAAGTCCACCTTGCCCACAAAAGAATAATAAATCTCGATGTCCTGGTGGCGCGTTCCCTGCTCGTCCTTCCAGCACTCATGCACCACGATTTTCTCCACGAACTCCCGCAGGAGGGTGGGGGTCAATTCCTCAAAGCTGGTGTACTTCCGAACGACTGCCATAAACTTCTCTACGTTCACAGCGGCCTCCTGCGCCTGCCCCAGCTCCACCTGTAACTCAGCGACACGGGCTTTCAGCGTGGCCTGCTCCTGCTCGTAATCGGCGGACAGTTCNATGAAACGCTCGTCCGTGATGCGCCCGCTCACGCTGTCCTCATACAGACGCTTGAAGATGCCGCTCAACTCTCCGATGCGCTTCTGCGCCGCCTCCAGCACCCGGCGGCGGGCGGCGTTCTTTCGCTTGCCGCCGTCCTCGTTCTGCGCCATCAGCAGCTTCATAAACCGGGCCTCATGCTTGGCGGCGTAGCTGGTGAC
>NZ_CAJMXG010000108.1:0-9619 GCF_905219725.1 Oscillibacter sp. CU971 | reverse complement strand
TCTGACGGAGCTGCCTCCGTCTGCTTTTGCTGCCTCTTTTTCCTGATAAGTTCCTTCTGGATTTCCTTCGGAATCCTGTGACCTTCTGCCGCTTCTTCCTTCGCGGCCAACTTAAGGACATTACTCACCATGAGACGCATTTCGCGGTCTATAAACGTCCCAAACTTCGCACCGCAATGACGCCCGCACTCCTGTGTTTCGTGGGGTCTGTTTTCCCTTGCGGCAGAGGAAATTCATTCCCCCATGGGGGGAATGAGAAAGGGGCGCGCCCCTTTCTTAATCCATTTTCGTCGCAATTTTATATTTCACAACATACACAAAACTCTCTAAAAAAACAAGGCCGCTCGACCAGAATGCAGGATTCGCTACCAATTAACATCCCCCGCCCCTTGATAGCGGCAATTTTCCCGGTTACGCTAAGTACAAGGGGCGGAGCGGATAAACAGCTTTGCCCCAAACAGAATAAATCCCGTTGCCCTACGACAAGAACCGCGTGAATCGAATAAAGGCGCGCCCTTTCGTTTCCACGGGCCGGGGAAGGAAAGACCTTGACATTCCGGGGAAAGGACGATATCATATTTGCAAGAGAGGAAGATCGGAAAGCCTGCGGCGGCGTTTGCCCCGCGCGGGGTTTGCGGAGGATATGGGAGGGATTGCGTATGGAGGCGCTGCTGATCAAGTTCAGCATATTGGCCGGGGTGTTCGGCATCATCGGCCTGATTGGACTGGCGGCGCTCTTGGCGTCCGTGATTTGGCTGGTTATCCGGGTGGCCAATTTTGATTCCCTGCTCCCAGCGCTCCTCTGCGTCCTGGTCTCGATTGCCCTGGTGGTGGGGGGAATGTTTTTGAGCCCCGCGCCGGAAGGCCGCGCGGCGCCGTACCTGAAAGCGTCCTGGGAGGCGCCGCTGGAGGCGCTCAAGGGCCAAATCGGCAAGCTCAAGGAGCTCAAGGACAACGGGCCCTGGGCACGGTTCTTCAAGGACGAGGGCGCGTCCGGGGAAATGGAGACGATGGATGTNATCCGAACCGGCGCCCCGGATAGGGTTCTTGTGGACGAGACGATGGACGGCTGGCGCGTACGGCTGACCCTCCCGAGGGAGTGGAAAGAGCTGTGTGTGGTTGAAAACGACGGGCGGCTGAACTTTTCGCAGAAAGTTTCCTTGCAGGAAGAGGGGGGCTGGCTGTTTTCTCTGTCGCTTATAGAAGGTCCCTATGACTCTGAGGGGCCGGACGCTCTTCCGGCTTGTGAGACGGTACTCGAGAAAGACGGTATGACGCTCCTGGCGATCTATCCCACGGATGTTCAATTCAACGATGAGGCAGAAGAAATTACGGAGGAATACCAGCGGATGCAGGCGGAGATTCCCGGCATCCTGGAAACCGTAGAATTTGAGACTACATAAAAGCGCAGCGCGCGGCCGGACGGCCGCGCGCTGTTTTTACCGGTATGATTACAGGTCCACCACGGTGACCGTGTGCCCCGTGTGAGGAAGGAGCTTTTCCAGCACCTCCGCCGTCTTCAGCTTCAGGCTGCTGGTGCAGATGCAGGGGTGGCAGCTCAGGTACTCCGCCTCGTAGACCTCCCGCTCTATGAGGAGCCGGACCCGGTGCTCCGTATCGTTCATCAGACCCAGCACCGTGGCGGAGCCGGGAGTGCAGTGGAGCAGCTCCCAAAGGCTCTCCTCCGGTGCGAAGGACAGCCGGGCGGAGCCGATCTGATGGGACAGGTCCTTGGTGTGAAAGGGCTTATCCGGCCCCATGAGCAGAAGGTAAAACTGCGTCTTTTGCCGGTTGCAGAGAAAGAGATTCTTGCAGATGGGCACGCCCAGGACCTCGCTGACGGCGGCGCACTTCTCCATGGTGTCGGCGGGTTCGCCGGACACCCGGACGTAGTCCACGCCCAGCTCCTCCAGCAGGGCGAAGGCCGCCGCCTCCTGGGGCAGCAGCTCCCCCTCCGGCCGGGCGTTGTGATATAAGGGTGAAAGTTCCATCGTTTATCAGTCCTTTGTCAAGAGCTTTTCTCCGGCCCGGTAAATATCCCCCGCGCCGACGGTCAGAATCAAATCCCCGGGCCCGGCCAGCCGCCGGACGGCCTCCGCCGTCTTGTCCAGGGTAGAGCAGTAGACGGAGCCGGGAATTTCACGGGCCAGGTCCGCCGAGGAGATGCCCAGGATGTTCTGCTCCCGGGCGGCGTAGATCTCCGCCAGCACCACCACGTCCGCCAGCTTCAGCTCCTCCACAAAGCGGTCGAAAAGCTTGGCGGTCCGGGAGTAGGTGTGAGGCTGGAAGGCAACGATGAGCCGCCGGTAGCCCAGGCCCTTGGCGGTGGTCAGCAGGGCGTGGAGCTCGTCGGGGTGGTGGGCGTAGTCGTCGTAAATCTCCGCGCCCTGAAAGGCCCCCTTGTACTCAAAGCGCCGCCCCGCGCCGGTGAAGGACGCCAGGCCCTGTTCCACCGCCTGGCCGGGGAGGCCCAGCACGTAGGCCGCGGAGGCCGCCGCCAGGGCGTTGGACACGTTGTGCCGCCCGTAGACCCGCAGCTCCGCGTGGGCGTAAAACGTTCCGTGAACGTGGATGTCGAAGACCGGGCGGCCCTTGTCCTCCCGGAGGTTCACGGCGGTGCACTCCGCCCCCGGCTCCAGGCCGAAGGTAAAGGCGTCCAGGCCCTGGGCAGCGTCCCGCGCCCCGGCGTTGTCCGCGTTGACAATCACATGGCCCCCGGCGGGCACCAGCTCCGCGAAGCGGCGGAAGGAGCGCTTGATGTCCTCCAGGTCCTTGAAGAAGTCCAGGTGGTCCGCCTCCACGTTCAAAATCACCGCCACGGTGGGGTAGAAGCTGAGGAAGCTGTTGCAGTACTCGCAGGACTCCAGGATGATGGTGTCCCCCTGGCCCACCCGGTAGCCGGAGCGGAGCAGGGGCAGGGTGCCGCCGATCATCACCGTGGGGTCCGCCTCCGCCGCCATGAAGACGTGGGTGCACATGGAGGTGGTGGTGGTTTTCCCGTGGGTCCCGGCCACGCAGAGGGCGTTGGGATAGTGCCGCATGATGGCCCCCCAGGCCTGGGCCCGCTCATAGACAGGGATGCCCCGGGCAACGGCCCCGGCGATTTCCGGGTTGCCGTCGTGGACGGCGGCGGTGCGGATCACCAGGTCGCAGTCCCCCAGGTTGTCGGCGTTGTGCCCCACGGCTACGGGGATGCCCAGGGACCGCAGGTGCTGCACGGTATCGCTCTCCGACATGTCGGAGCCCTGAATGACAAGCCCCTTGTCCCGCAGGACCTCCGCCAGGGGGCACATGGACACGCCCCCGATGCCCACCAGATGGGCCCGGGCGCCGGGAACAAAGAAGTCGCTGATGGGTTTTTCGTTATGCATCATGGAACTCAGCTTCCTTTCCAGAAAACGGAACTTAAAAAAGATTGTATCCTCACAATTTGTTTATTATAATATAAGAAGCAAAGAAATGCAACGGCGAAAGGGGGCAAAACCTGTGGATATCCCGGAGAATGTACAGGCGGTCCTGAAAACGTTGGAAGCGGCGGGCCACGAGGCCTGGTGCGTAGGCGGCTGCGTCCGGGACGCCCTCTCGGGCCGGAGACCGGAGGACTGGGACGTGGCCGCCTCCGCCCGGCCGGAGGAAACCCTGGCGGTGTTCGGTTCCCGGGCGGAGCCCACGGGGCTGAAGCACGGCACCGTCACCGTGAAAACGCCCGGCGGCCCGGTGGAGGTCACCACCTACCGGGTGGACGGCGCGTACCGGGACCACCGCCGCCCGGAGTCCGTGACCTTCACCCGTTCCATCGGGGAAGATCTGGCCCGGCGGGATTTCACGGTCAACGCCATGGCCCGGAACCTCCGGGGCGAGCTCCGGGACCCCTTCGGCGGAAGGGAGGATCTGCGCCGGGGAATTCTCCGCTGCGTGGGGGACCCGGACCGCCGTTTCCAAGAGGACGCCCTGCGGATTCTCCGGGGCCTCCGGTTTGCGGCGGCGCTGGGGCTGGAAATCGAGCCTGGGACGGCGGCGGCTGTCCGCCGGAACCGGGAGGGGCTGCGGGACATCGCGGCGGAGCGGATTCAGGTGGAATTCTTTAAGCTTCTGCCGGGAAAAGGGGCGGCGGCGGTGCTGCGGGGATACCCGGAGGTTTTCGGCGTCTTCTGGCCGGAGCTCCTCCCCATGGTGGGCTTCGGCCAGCGGAACCGCCACCACTGCTACGACGTGTGGGAGCACACCCTCCACGCCCTGGATGCCGTGCCGGGTGACGTGGTCCTCCGCTGTGCCATGCTCCTCCACGACGTGGGGAAGCCCGCCTGCTTTACCCTGGATGAAAAGGGCGTGGGCCATTTCTACGGCCACCCCGCCGTCAGCCGTGATTTGGCGGATAAGATGCTCCGGCGGCTGAAATGCGGCACGGCTTTCCGGGAGACCGTGGTCCGGCTGGTGGAGTGGCACGACAAGGATATCCCCCGGACGGACAAGTCCATCCGGCGGGCCCTGCGGATTCTGGGGGAGGCGGACCTGCGCCGCCTGATTCTGGTAAAGCGGGCGGATAATCTGGGACAGGCCCCGGCGTACTGGGACCGGCAGCAGGAGCTGGATAAGGCGGAGGAAATCTTGGACCGCCTCCTGGCCGGGGACGCCTGTTTCTCCCTAAAGCAGCTGGCGGTCAACGGGCGGGACCTGCTGGCCCTGGGCCTTTTCGGCCCGGCGGTGGGAAAGGCGCTGGAGGATCTCCTGGAAAAGGCCGTCGACGGCGTGCTGCCCAACAACCGGGAGGCGCTGTTGGAGCATGTCCGAAAAAACCGTGAGTCCGGCGGAGAGGGGGGCGAATATGAAAGGCCTTGAGGGAGTTCCCCTGCGGAGCGTATGGGGGGATTGATGAACGCGATTCCTTCATTCCCCACCAAAACCAACGGCCGGACCTGGAAAAAGCCGAAAAACTGAAACACGGCGCCGGAAAATTCCGGCGCCGTTTGTTCATACGATGTTCAAAAGCTCCCGCAGATCGGAAATCTCATAGTCAACCCGAAGCCCCGCCCGCCGGGGCTTTTTTGCCGGGTTGAACCAGCAGCAGGGCAGTCCGGCGTTGTTGGCCCCCTGAATGTCCGTAGACAGAGAATCCCCGATGACCAGGGCGTTTTCCTCCGTCAGCCCGGGAAGCCGGCGGCGCACATAGTCGAAGTAGGCCCGGCTGGGCTTGGCGGCCCCGGCCTCCTCGGAGATAAAGGCGGCCTCGAAAAGCTCCGCGAAGACGCTGCCTTGGAGGCGGGTGCGCTGGACGGAGGCCACGGCGTTGGTGACGATATACATCCGGTGGCCCTGGGCTTTTAACGTCCGGCAGACCGCCTCGGCGTGGGGCAGGGGATAGACCCCCTCTCCTAAAGCGGACAGAAAGTCCCGGTTGCAGGCCGCCGGGTCCCGATCCAGGTCCAGGGCCTTTAAAAAGCGGACGTAGCGCTCCAGGGTGACAAACTCCTTGGTCAGCTCTCCCCGGTCGAAAGCGGCCCAGAGCTCCAGATTGATTTCATGATAGAGCCGGTAGGCCTCCGGCGTGCAGGGAATGCCGTGGGCCCGGCACATGTTTTCAAAGGCCCGGGAGGAGGCCTTGGGGAAGTCGAACAGGGTGTCGTCGGCGTCGAAAAGCAGGTACTCGTATTTCATCATTGTCAGTCCTTTCGGCAGGTTTCACGGCTTTCATTGTAGCACGTCCGCCGGAAAAAGACAATCACCCATTTCGTCTCCCGGCCATACCATGGAGCGAGGGGGAGTGTTGAGATGAAGAAAACCTTTGGCGTCATCGGCGGGGACCGCCGCCAGGCGGAACTTGGGCGGCTGCTGGCCGGAGACGGCCATGTTGTCCGTACTTACGGCCTGGACCGCTGGAAGCCTGTGGGAGCGGGTGCGCTGGATCGTGCCGCCGCCTCCGACGTGGTGATTCTGCCCCTGCCGCTGTGCAGGGGGGACGGCGTTTTGAACTGCGAGGAGGGGGCGGTGCCCACGGCGGACCTGTTCCGCCGCCTTCAGCCCGGACAGCGGATTCTGGCGGGCCAGGTGCGGCCCCAGCAGCGCCGGGAGGCGGAGGCCCTGGGCCTGACGGTGGAGGACTACTTTCTCCGGGAGGAGCTGGCGGTGGCCAACGCCGCCGCCACGGCGGAGGGGGCCGTCCAGACCGCCATGGAGCGGCTGGACCGGACGCTTTTGGGGCTGGACTGCCTGGTGCTGGGCTTTGGCCGCATTGGGAAGCTCCTAAGCTGCCGCCTCCACGGCCTGGGGGCCAGGGTCACGGCTACGGCTAGACGGCCGGAGGACCTGGCCTGGATTCGGGCCTATGGCTACCAGGCCCTGGAGACCGGAAAGCTGGACGGCCATTTAGGCGCTTTTGGCGCGGTGTTCAACACGGTCCCCTCTCCCGTCCTGGGCGGGCCGCTTCTGGTCCAGCTGCCGCAGGAGTGCCTCTTGATGGACCTGGCTTCCGTCCGGGGCATCGAGGCGGCGGAGAACGGCCCGGAGGTCCTCTGGGCCCGTTCTCTGCCGGGGCGGCTCAGCCCGCGGTCCGCAGCGGCGGCGATCCGGGACGCGGTGTATTACATCCTATTGGAAGAATGAGGTGACCTGTATGCGCAAGGAACGGGTCGGTTTCGCGGTCTGCGGGTCCTTCTGCACCCATGAGAAGGTGCTGAAGGCCCTGGAGGCGCTGACGGAGATCTATGAAACGGTGATTCCCATCGTCTCGGAGATTTCCGCCTTTACGGACACCCGCTTCGGCCGGTCCGAGGACCTGCTGGAGCGGCTGGAGGATCTGACGGGGAACGACGTGCTGCTGGATATCCCGTCGGTGGAGCCCATCGGGCCCAAGGGGCTGCTGGATGTACTGGTGATTGCCCCGGCCACGGGGAACACGATTGCCAAGCTGGCGGCGGGCATCGCGGACACATCGGTGACCATGGCGGCCAAGTCCCATCTGCGGAACGGCCGGCCGGTGGTGCTGGCGGTGTCCAGCAACGACGGGCTGGCGGCGGGGGCGCGGAACATCGGCGAGCTGCTGGTCCGGCGGAATTATTATTTTGTGCCGTTCGGCCAGGACAACGCCGAAAAGAAGCCCAGTTCTCTGGTGGCGGATTTCGCGAAGCTGCCGGAGACGGTGGACGCGGCGCTCCGGGGGGAACAGTACCAGCCGATTTTGCTGCGGTGAGAGGATGAGAGAAACAGGGGGAGAGGCGGCTGCCTCTCCCCCTTTCGTTCCAGCGGGAAGTTACAGGGACTTCTCGTAGGACTCGATCATCTTCTTGACCATCTGGCCGCCGACGGAGCCGGCCTCGCGGCTGGTCAGGTCGCCGTTGTAGCCTTCCTTCAGGTTGACGCCCACTTCCCTTGGTGTGCCTCCTCCATCTTAAGCAGGTTTCTCAGCGGAATCTTTTTCCTTGCTTTCTGCCAATTCTCCGATGAATTTGTAGAAAATCTGCACACTCTGCCGATAGGGTTGATTGGCCCGAGAGGGAATCTTGTGAGAGCCGTTTTCGTAGATTTTAGGACCAATCTCGATGCGGTCCACAAAGGTGACCAGCGTGTCCCGGTCCAGTTCGTCCAAATGGGTGTAGGATCGGGCCAGCTCAAAGAATTGCGTGTAGCGGTCCGACATCTGCTGGGCAGGGCTGGGGACATTCAGTTCTTCCAGCATCGCTTTCAGCCCGGCGGATTCCTTTTCCAAGTCGGCCACCATACGGCTCAGACGGTCGTCGTCCAGCTTACCCATCGCGTTGTCGGTGTACAGCTTGGTGACGATCTTGTCGATGGTGGTGAGCCGCGCCTCTGCCCGCTCCTTTTTCAGCTGCCGGGTCTTGAGGTCTTCCTCGCTGCCCATCCGCCTGGCTGCCTCCTGGACCAGCGCCTCCACTTCCCCGTCGCTGAGGGCCAGCAGGCTGTTTAGGTCCTGCCGCACCAACTCCACCAAGTCAGCGTAGCGAATGCGCACCCCCTCGCAGGGGGCGGCGATGTCCTGGCGCTGATGGGTGCAGGAGAGATACCAGTATTTTTCCCGCTCCCCCTTGTACACCGTGCCGCAGGAGCACAGGGCGTGTCCGCATTTGGCGCACACCGCCACGCCGCCGAAGATGCTCTTGCGCACCTGGTCATAGGCCCGGTAGTCCCGGCTGCCCCGGCCCAGATTTTCCTGCGCCCGCTGGAACAGGACCTTGTCCACCAGCGGCGGGTGGGTGTTCTCGGTCACCGCCCAGCTATCCCGGGGGACGACCACCTTCTTCTTGGACTTGACGCTGACCTTTTTGCTCCTGCCCAGCAGGGTGTGGCCCAGGTACACCGGGTTTNTCAGAATGCGCTTCACCGTGGTGTAGTTCCACACATCGGAGGCCCGGNCGGTCCCCTCCTCGCTGAACTCGTCCCGGTACAGCACCCGGTATTTCAGCGGCGGAATCACCCCATCGGCGTTCAAATCCAGGGCAATCTTCCGGGAGGAGTCTCCCGCCGCCGCCCGCCGGAAGATGCGCTCCACCACCGGGGCGGTAGCCTCATCCGGAGCTAGGCGGTGCCGGTTTTCCTGGTCCTTGCGGTAGCCGTAGGGTGGGCAGGCGCAGTATTGGCCGCTCTCCCTCTTGCTTCTCAGCACGTCCTTGACCTTGCGGGAGCCGTCCCGGAGATAGACCTCATTCATGGCAAAGAGGAACGGTGCCATGATGTTGTCGTGCTCCGTGTCGAAGTTGTCCGCGATGGCGATATACTGGATACCGTGTTCGGGGAAAAATTGCTCGGCGTAGTAGCTCGCCTCCCGCATATCACGGCCCAGCCGGGACAGGTCTTTCGTGATAACCAAATTAGCCTTACCCTGCTCCAGCTGCTTCAGCATCTCCTTGAATCCGGGGCGGTTAAAATTGCCGCCGGAGTAGCCGTCGTCCACAAATTCTCGGATGAGAGTGATGTTGTTCTGCTTGCAGTAGTTCTGCACGATCATGCGCTGATTGGTGATACTGGACGATTCCCCGCCCTGAGCCTCCTCGTTGGACAGCCGCAGGTAGGCAAAAGCCAGTGTGAATCTGCCGGTTTTCATGCTCGCCTCCTCCGGTAAACCGGCCCACTGGTCTGATTATACTCCATGGCCGCTGCCTTCGTCAACGGACTGGACAGTTGGAATATTTTGGGTTAATCGTTCCGCCATTAACTCTGAAAGGGAACGTGTACCCTGAAAGACCCGCCACAATTCATAAGTGACCTGTCCCATGGTGATGATCTGCTGTTCCATTGCATCGCCTCCGGGGTTATTCTGCACCGGAACAGGGCGGTTTATCCCACTATTTCCCATCCGCACCGTCCTTTACAGATGCCAGATAGCCCCGGGTGACATCAGGCCGCTCATGGCCCAGAAACTGAGAAACACGCAAACTGGCGTTGAGGTGCGCTTCGTTCCTTGACAATCTGCGTAGAAATACGCAATAAAACAAGGCAGATAACCTCAATAAGCGAGGAAATCTGAACTCTATGCTTGATTGGGCAGGGGAAGTACCTGCTAACCCCGGTGTGACGGGTGATCAAAACTCTAAGGAAGCACTGATTAAATCGAATTTTCAAAAGCGATGTGATTTCCAAGATGCAAAGCAGAGATACCTCGCTATGC
>NZ_CAJMXG010000107.1:0-9774 GCF_905219725.1 Oscillibacter sp. CU971 | reverse complement strand
GGGAAAATCTGGCCCGGACCCTCCTCCGGGAGCGGGAGGCGGGGAAGCCCCTGGCCCTCATCCTGGGCGGCGAGACCGTGGTGCGGATTACCGGAAAAGGAAAGGGAGGCCGGAACCAGGAGCTGGCCCTGGCGGCGGCCCCCGTCCTGGCGGGGACGGAGGGAACGGCTCTGTTCTCCGTGGGCTCCGACGGCACCGACGGCCCCACAGACGCGGCGGGGGGCTATGTGGACGGCGGAACCCGGGACCGCCTCCGGGCGCTGGGGATGGAAGTCCCGGCGGTGCTGGCGGAGAACGACTCCTACCACGCCTTGAAGAAAATCGGGGGCCTGATCGTCACCGGGCCTACGGGCACCAATGTCAACGATTTGAGCGTGGGGCTGTACCGGCCTCCGGCAATGCCGTGATACTTGGAGGCGGTTTTTCCCATGATCTGAGAGGAACGGCGGAGAAGGGGACGCCCGGAGATGTCCCGGAGATGTCAGAGTTTGCCTTTTTCGGAATAATACTTGATCATTTTCCACAGGAATGATACAATATCAACCATTGAGTTTGAGAACGCGGGGCGCAGGCCGCGAAGTGCGGGCGCCGCTGCGGGATTCAAGTAAAGGCAGGGGATGAGAGTGTCAATCTTTGAGCGGTTTGTCTCAAAAGAGGCGGGCGGGCAGGAGAGAAAAGCGTTTCATCCCACTCCTTACAGGAGGATGTTCTCAGAGCTGGAAACGACGGGCGGCGAGCTGAAGGAGCAGTATCCTGATGACTTCAAAACGGTGGAGAGCTTTATCTGGGCTTTAAAGGAGGCGTGCAGGGCCCGGTACAAGAAGGCGGTGAACGGCGACCTGCAGCCCATGAAGGCGGAGGCTCGCTTTTTTCTTGCCGAGGACCGGATGAGCGCCTACGCGTGCCTGCTTCGGCCGGAGAACGGCGGAGAAGAGATTACCTTGGAAGAATTCCTGGGGGATATGCACTACGAGGGCATACAGTACGGGATTTTGCGGGAAGACATACAACGGGAATTCGGCCTGGGATATTTTCGGATTTTTCCCGTGGCGCGGGGGAAGCCCCCCGTAGCGGGGGAAGACGGAAAGGTGACGGAGCTTCTCCAGCGCCGCAAAAATATGAGCCTGGAGGTACAAAGCGGAAGCCAGGTGGATTTTAATGAGGATGCCCAGCTCCAGCCCATTCGGAAGGGGACGGTCATCTGCCTGATACGGCCCCCAAGGGAGGGCGTGGACGGCATGGACGTAACGGGCCAGATCCTTCCCAGCCCTCCGCCAGAGGGCGCGTGCGTACCCCAGGGGAAGAACACGGTCATTGGCCGGGGCGGACAGGCACTGACTGCCGGCGTGGATGGGATTTTGTACATCGAGGACCACCGCTTCTGTATTCACGAGCAGAAAATCATTGACGGCGATGTGGATCAATTCCAGGGTACGCTCCGGGTTTCCGGCAACCTTTACATAGGGGGAAATGTGGACGGCGGCGTTGAAGTGGAGGCCTCCGGCGAGATTGTAATCAACGGAAAAATGGGGCAGGCCCGGGTAACGTCCACAAACGGAACCATCCGGGTGCAGAAGGGCGTTTATGGAACGGAGGGCAAAACCTTTTTGACGGCCGCCTGCCAGGTGCAGTCCCCTGTGATGGAGTGGGCGGAAATTGACGGCGGAACCAGCGTGATCGCGGAGACGATTTCCAACAGCGTCATTCGCTGCGGCGGCACGGTCTATGTGATGAGCGGGCGGGGAATGATTGTGAACAGTGTGATTCGGGCCGGAGACAGCATTTTGTGCCAGCGGGTCGGCAATCTGGCCGGAGGCCGGAGCAAGTTTTCCGTTGGCTACCCGCCCCATGTCCCCGAATCGTGGGAACGAGTCAAGGCGGAACAGGCGGAGGTCCAGTCGACCCTGGAGAAGCTGTGGAATCCGATGATTGGCCTGAAAAGAAAAGGAAGCCGCATTTCGGAAGGAGAGAAGTCGCTGCTGGAGCAGCTTGTGGAGCAGCGTGAGCTTTATTTTAAAAAGCAGGAAGCCCTGATTGCGGAATTAAAGTCTTTGAATAAGGCGCTGGATAAAAAAAGCAAAGGGCGAATACGCTGTGATAAGCTGTACCCCTTTCTGGATGTTCAGATTGGCAGATTGTCGGAGGAAATCACCACCGTGGAGGAGGACTGCAATATTCATGTTGAGGAGAACAGGGTGCTCTTAAAATAGCAGCCGCCCGCTTTGCGCAGCAAAGCGCCGTCACGAACCCAACGGTCCTGACGGCGCTGTTTTTTTGAAAGCCGCGCTGTTTTCGCGGCGTATTTTCAGTGAGGCAGAACCAGGCTGACGGCGCACAGGGCCAGGGCGGCGGCGCAGCCGATGTCCACAGCCTTTCGGTGGTTGGCAAAAAGCTTTTGCAGCGCCGCTCCGGCAAAGAGCCAGGCCAGATTGGCAGCCGGCCCGGTGAAGGGGAGGAACAGCCCCACCGCCAGCAGGGCCCAGAAGGACCTGGTGTAGGGCAGGACAAAAGAGGTCATTGCCATCAGGCAAAAGACCATGATTTTCACATTCGTCAGCTGTACCAGCAGTCCCGTGAGAAAGCCCGGAGCCTCCGGGGCCTGGCCCTCCGGCCCGGCGGAGGAGCGGAGGGTGTGCCAGGCCATCCACAGCAGGTAAGCTGCTCCCACCCAGGACAAAAGCCCCACGTACTGATCCAAAACGGCGCCAAGGAAATAGGTGACCAGCACGGAGGCCAGGGACACCAATGAAAAGCCGGTGAGCAGCCCCCGCCACTGCCGCAGGGCGGGACCCTTTCCATACCGCAGGGCGGTGGAGAGGGAGCAGAGGTTGGCGGGGCCGGGGGTAATGGCGCCTACATAGCAGTAGAGCAGGAAGGAGGGGAGAAGGGACAGGGGCATGACGGACACCATCCTTTGGTTGAGATGGGCCCATCATAGCAGAAAAGAATCTATTTGAAAAGCGAAAGTTTTTANAGTATACTATTGATAAAACCGATGAGTTGGGAGGGACCCCTATGGAACTGAAAAATCTTCGCACCTTTCAGACGGTGGTGGACCAGGGGAGCTATCAAAAGGCGGCGGAGCGGCTGGGCTATACCCAGTCCACCATTACCGTCCAAATCCAGCAGCTGGAGGAGGAGCTGGGGGTTCCCCTCTTTGAGCGGGTGGGCCGAAGAATGGTGCTGACGGAGGCGGGAGAGCGGGCGCTGCCCCAGGCCCGGGAGCTGCTGGAGGCGGCGGAGCGGCTTTTGGAGTGCGGAAAAACCGGGAGCGTTCCCCCGGGGACCCTCCGGGTGGACATGGCGGAGACCTTGCTGTGCTATCAGATGCAGCCGGTGATCCGGGCCTTCCGGGAGCGGGCTCCCCAGGTCCGGCTGATTGTGCGGAGCTGCAACTGCATGCAGATTCCCCAAGGGGTCCGCACCGGGGCCTGTGATTTGGGAGTGGGATACGACATGGACTGGAACCGGGAGGCCCTGGAGGTGGAGTCCATGGGGAGCTATGACATTGTGCTCCTGGCCTCCCCGGATTTTACGGAGCCGGATTTCACCACCCCCGGCCAGCGGAAGGCCGCCTCCCTGGTCACTGACGAGCCGGACAGCATTTTCCGCCGCCGCCTGGAGGCGTACCTCTGCCGGCGGGAGATTGAACTGGACGTGACGCTGGAGCTGTGGAGCATCGAGACCATCAAGCGCTGCGTCATGAGCAACCTGGGCTTTACCTACCTGCCCCGCTTTGTGGCGGAGGAGGAACTGGCGGACGGACGGCTGGTGGAGCTGGAAGCGCCCATCTCCGGCGTCCCCGCCCCGGCCCTGTGCGCCTGGCGGAAGGGGAGGTGGGTTACCCCGGCCATGGAGCTCTTTCTTTCGCTGCTGCGGGAGGCCCTGGCGGAGGGAGAGCCCCTCAGTGCCGCCGCTTCCGCTCCGGCCCTGGGTCCCTTCTCTGGAAGGGCTTGTCGATTAAAATAATGTCGTCCCCTATGCGCTGAATGCAGTCCCAGGGGATGTAGAACTCCTCTCCCCGCCCGAAGAGCCCGAAGAACCGGGCGGGCCCGTAAACTACAATGGCAACCACCTGCCCCTCCGGGGCCCGGAGGTCCAGGTCCGCTACCAGTCCCAGGCGGGAGCCGTCGTTGATGTTGATGACCTCCTTCCGGCGGAGGTCCTGAAACCGGAACTGCATGGCCCTCAACTCCTTTCGTGAAAGCCTATGCGCCCCCTGGGCCGTCCTATTCTGACAAAAGGTCCCAGTATAGGAAAAATGGCCGCTGGAGATACTGACTTTGCGGCGGCAAGAGGGGGAAGACCTCCCGTCCGCCGTGTGGAAGTATACACAAGAGGGGGCTTCTTTCATGCAGGGAAAAGTCGAGATTGCGGGGGTCAACACCGCCAAGCTGAAGGTGCTGAAAAACGAGGAAACCATGGCGCTTCTCCGCCGGACCAAGGAGGGAGACCAGGAGGCCCGCCGCCAGCTCATTGAGGGAAACCTCCGGCTGGTGCTGTCCGTCATCCAGCGCTTTTCCAGCCGGGGGGAGAACGTGGACGACCTGTTTCAAGTGGGCTGCGTAGGGCTTATCAAGGCCATTGACAACTTCGACATCAACCAGCCGGTGAAATTTTCCACCTACGGCGTGCCCATGATCATCGGCGAGATCCGCCGCTATCTCCGGGACAACAGCGCCATCCGGGTTTCCCGGTCCATGCGGGACACGGCCTACCGGGTCCTCCAGGTCCGGGAGCGGCTGATTTCCGAGACCCAGCGGGAGCCCACCGTGGAGCAGATTGCCAAGGAGCTGGACATCCCCCGGGAAGACGTGGTCTTCGCCATGGACGCCATTGTGGACCCGGTGTCCCTCTATGAGCCGGTGTACTCCGACGGCGGGGACGCCCTGTGCGTCATGGACCAGGTTCGGGATACCCAGAATACCGACGAGCACTGGACGGACCGCATCGCCCTGAAGGACGCCTTGAAGCGCCTGGACGACCGGGAGCGGCGCATCCTGTCCCTGCGGTTTTATGAGGGCAAGACCCAGATGGAGGTCTCCGCCGAGGTGGGCATCTCCCAGGCCCAGGTCTCCCGGCTGGAGAAGGGGGCCATCAATACCATCAAAAAAAATATTTAGTCCAGGGCCCGCTGCTTCCGGCGGGCCTTTTNCGTGNNTTNCCTTGTATTTTCTTCCGGGAACTGCTATAATGATACAACTGTGAAAGGGGGAGGACTATGGATTTCGGCGGGCTTGTCCGCTCCATTGACTGGAATTTTCTGGAGAGCACCTTGACAAGAGTCCTGGCCGTCCTCCTCTGCCTGACGGTCCATGAGACCTGCCACGGCCTGGCGGCTTACGCGCTGGGGGACCCTACGGCCCGGGATCGCCGCCGTCTGAGCCTGAACCCCCTGCGGCATATNGACTGGNNGGGCNTTGCCATGATGCTGGCCGTGGGCTTTGGCTGGGCCAAGCCCGTTCCGGTGGACNCCCGGCATTTTAAAAGGCCCAAGCAGGGCATGGCCCTCACCGCCCTGGCGGGCCCGGCGTCCAATTTCCTGCTGGCCCTGCTGGCGATGGCCCTCAGCCGGGTGATTTACCAGTATTTCCCCTACAGCCGGGGCGGGGCCCTGGCCTTCGAGTTTTTGCTGTATACCCTGGCCCCCCTGTCCATTGGCTTGGGGCTGTTCAACCTGCTGCCCATTCCGCCTCTGGATGGGTCCAAGGTGCTGGGGGCCTTCCTGCCGGACACAACCTACTTTGGCCTGATGCGCTATGAGCGCTTCGGTNTGTTTTTGCTGCTGGCCCTGAGCTGGTTCGGCGTCACCGGGGACCTTATCAGCGGGGCGATCCTTGGCGTTTACCGCTTCTTCTTCGAGCTGTTTTTCTAAATCCGCCCGGGCCCGTTCCGGCGCGGTGGGAGGTATTTTTGGAAAGTCCCGTATTCAAACTGGAAAAGGTGGTCCACTCCCGAACGGAGGAGTTACAGGACTTCGAGGGTCCCCTGGACCTGATTCTCTTCCTTCTGGGGAAGAATAAGATGGAGATTCAAGACATCTCCATTTCCCTAATCTGCGACCAATACTTAAGCTGGCTGGACCGGCGGAAGGAGCTGGACCTGGAGGTGGCCAGTGAATTCGCCGCCATGGCCTCCCATTTGGTGTACCTCAAAACCCGGATGCTCCTCTCCATTGAGGACGAGGAGGCCAAAAGCGAGATGGAAGCCCTCATCCAGTCCCTGGNGGAGCGCCGCCGGGGGGAGAGCTATGCCTACGTCAAGGCCATGGGGGAGAAGCTGGCCCCCCTGGGGGAGTTCGGCCGGAGTGTCTGCGTCCGGGGGCCGGAGCCCCTGGAGCCCGGAGAAATCCTTTATGACCACCGCCCCCGGGACCTTCTGCGGGCCATGCGGGAGCTCCAGGCCAGGGCGGAGCGGAAGCTGCCGCCGCCAAAAGCGGCCTTCCAGGAAATCGCCCGGCACGAGCCCTATCCNGTGGAGCGGAAAGCCCGGGACATCCTGCGCCGTTTGCGGGACGGAACCGTCACCCGCTTTCTCCAGCTCTTTCACGGCAGCCGGAGCCGCAGCGAGATTGTGGCCACCTTCCTGGCGGTGCTGGAGCTGTGCCGGTCCCATGTGCTGCAATTGACGGGCTCGGAAACCGAGTGCACTGTCCGGCAGGTGGGAGACCCGCCGGAGCATCTCNCCGCTCAGGCGGAAGAAATCTGAGGAGGCCCCATGGAGAGAAAGGAAATCGAATCCGCCGTGGAGGCGATCTTGTTCGCCTCCGGCGAACCCGTGCAAATCAAACGCCTCTGCGCCGCCCTGGAGCTGGCCCGCCCCGCCGTGGAGCGGGCGCTGAAGGATCTGGGCGACCACTATGCCTTCGACCAGCGGGGCATCCGCCTGGTGCAGANGGAGGACTGCTGGCAGCTTTGCTCCGCCCCGGAGTTTGGGGACGCGGTCCACCGGGCCCTGGAGGTCCGCAAGCCCGCCAAACTCAGCCAGCCGGCCCTGGAGGCCCTGACCATCATCGCCTATTACCAGCCCACTACTCGGGCCTATGTGGATCAAATCCGGGGCGTGGACAGCTCGTATACCATGAGCCTGCTCCTCAACCGGGACCTTATTGAGGAATGCGGGCGGCTCCAGGTGCCGGGGCGGCCCCGGCTGNNCCGGNCCACCAAGNANTTTCTCCGGGCCTTTCACCTCAGCAGCTTGGAGGACCTTCCGGAACTGACGGAGCCCTCCGAGGAGGAGGACCCCCTGGACCCGGAGGCCGACGGCCAGATGCGCCTGGGGGAGAACGGAGAGATCGTGTCCTCTCAGGAGGAGGAAGAGACGGAATAAGGAAGGGAGGCGCCGCCTGTGGTATGGCTGTGGATTCTGGCGGTAATCATACTGCTGACTGCCGTGCTCTGCTGGACCCGGGTGGGCTTCTGGGTGGCCTTCGGCGGGGAGGCGCTCCGCCTGGACGTGAAATTTGGGCTGCTGCGGGTACATATTCTTCCCGCCAAGCNCCAAAAGCCCAGGGAGGAGAAGCCGAAAGAGGAGAAGAAAAAGNNCCCCAANGATCCGGANGAGAAGGAACCGAAGCCTAAGCGCGCCTTCACCCTGGAGGACGGAAAGGACGCCCTCCGCACCCTGCTCCCACCGCTGAAGCGGGCGCTGCGGCGGTTTGGCCGTGGCATCCGGGTAAAGCCCCTGCGGCTGTCCCTGGTGCTGGGGGGGCAGGAGGACCCCGCCGCCGCGGCCCAAGCTTATGGGGAGATCCAGGCCGCCGTCTGGACGGGGATGCCCCTGCTGGAGCGCCTGGTGGACGTCCGGGACGTATACATTCACACGGACGTGGACTTTATGGCCTCCGCCGCGGCGGTGGAGGGAGAGACCGGCGCTACGATCCGCATCGGCACGCTGCTGGCCATGGGCTTCGGCTTGGCGTTCCCGGCCCTGGGCTGGTTCCTGCGCTGGCGGAAGCGTTGCAAGGCCCGGCCACCCAAGCCGGAAAGGAAAACCAAGAAGCCCAAGGGCCATCCGCCGGAGGAGCCGCCAACCGAGAAGCCGGCCGCGTAAGGCGTGATGACCGCTATGATGATGGAATCCAACAGGAGAAAGGACGAAAAATATGGACAACATGGATAAGAAGCACCCGGTCAGCGAGCTGATGCGTTCCACCATTGAAAAAATTCACGAGCTGGTGGATACCAACGTCATTGTGGGCCAGCCCATCACCACCCCTGACGGCGTGACCCTGATTCCCATTTCCCGGGTCAACTTCGGCTTTGGCAGCGGCGGAGGGGATTACGGCAAATCCATGAAGGGCGAGAACTTCGGCGGCGGAGGCGGCGCGGGGGTGAAAATCGACCCCGTGGCCT
This sequence comes from Oscillibacter sp. CU971, assembly GCF_905219725.1. NCBI lineage: Bacteria > Bacillati > Bacillota > Clostridia > Eubacteriales > Oscillospiraceae > Oscillibacter > Oscillibacter sp. CU971. The sequence goes on along the minus strand of NZ_CAJMXG010000107.1, from coordinate 1,420 downwards.
TCCTGACCATCAAAGACGGCGTGACCCGGGTCCTGCCGGTGGCGGTGCCACCGGTGTCCACCCTGGATCGCATTGTGGACATGGCGCCGGACCTGATGGACAAGGCGGAAAAATTCCTGGACAAGAAAAAGGCGGAGAAGGAGCAAGAATCCGTCTGAGCCGGGCATACTATCATCACTTGACTGTTGACGAACGGAGTGATGACGCTTGCTGAAAACTTTCCCTTTCCGAAGGGCCGGGGCGCTGGCCCTGGCCTTGGCCTGCCTGCTGGCGGGCCGGGTCCGGGCAGTGGAGGTCTCCGCCTCCGCCGCGGTCCTGAAGGATATGGNCAGCGGCCGGGTGCTCTACGAACGGAACGCCGGAGCCCGGATGCTCATCGCCAGCACCACGAAGATTCTGACGGCCCTGGTGGCCATCCGGGACGGGAANTTGTCCGACACGGTGAAGGTGAGCCGGNAGGCCGCCTATACGGAGGGTNCCTCCATGTATCTCAAGGAGGGGGCGGAGCTGACCCTGGAGACTCTGCTCTACGGTTTGCTCCTCTGCTCCGGGAACGACGCCGCCGTGGCGGTGGCGGAGCATGTGGGGGGCAGCGTGGAGGGCTTTGTGGAGCGGATGAACGAAACCGCCCTGGAGCTGGGGATGGAGGATTCCTCCTTCGCCAACCCCAACGGCCTGGACGACGAGGAGCACTATTCCACCGCCTACGACATGGCCCTGCTGGCCCGGGCGGCCATGGGAAACGAGACCCTGGTCCGCATTGCCTCCACCCGGACGGCGACCATCGGCGGGCGGACCATGACGAACCACAATAAGCTGCTTCGCTACATGGNCGGCTGCCTGGGCCTGAAAACCGGCTACACCCGGGCGGCGGGCCGGACCCTGGTGAGCTGCGCGGAGCGAAACGGCCAGCGGCTCATTGCCGTGACCCTCCAGGACGGCAACGACTGGGCGGACCACCAGAGCCTCTATGACTACGGCTTTTCCGCCTACCCCGCCAAACGGATGGCCCAGCTGGGCCACGAGGTGGCGGAGGAGGCGGGGATTCCCCTCATCGCGGCGGACAGCTTCGCCTGGCCCCTGGCGCAGGGGGAAGCGCTGGAAACCTCTGTGAAGCTGGAGCGGGATCTGACCGGGCCCCTCCGGGCAGGAACCCGGGTGGGGAAGGCGGTGTTCTCCCTGAACGGGAAGGAAGTGGGCCGGGTGGGCCTTCTGATAGGAAGCGATATCAGCCCGCCTCCTGGCGAAGAGGCCGCAAGCTCCGGCTCCTGGAAGCCGGAGGTGGAGACTGCCATGACGGTACTGCGAAAGTATAGGTGAGGCAATGGAAGAACGGCTGCAAAAGCTCCTCTCCGCCGCCGGGGTCTGCTCCCGGCGGGCGGCGGAGGGCTACATAGAGGCGAGCCGGGTGACGGTGAAC
>NZ_CAJMXG010000106.1:0-9794 GCF_905219725.1 Oscillibacter sp. CU971 | reverse complement strand
CCGTGGAAGAGGCCCCCGCCGCCGCGGAGCACCCCATCCTGCTGGAGAAGAAAAACATTGTCCTGAACTGCAAGCCCGTCAGCCCCGAGGAGGCCATCAAGGCCGTGGGCAAGCGGATGGTGGAAAGCGGCTATGTGGAAGAGTCCTATATCCAGGGCATGCTGGACCGGGAGGCCAGCTTCTCCGNGGCCATCGGCAGCCATGTGGCCATCCCCCACGGCACCGAGGAATCCCGGAAGGCCATCAAGAAAACGGGCCTCATTGTCATGACCTATCCCGAGGGCATCCAGTGGGGCGACGAGCTGGTCCGCCTGGTGGTGGGCATCGCCTCCACCGGCGAGGATCACCTGGGCATCCTGNGCAAAATCGTCGAGGTGGCCGAGACCGAGGAGGACACCGACAAGCTGGTGGATGACGCCACGGTGGATCAGCTCTACAAGCTGCTCAACGGCCTGGAGTAATTCCATGCGGTCTAAGGGCGTGCGTCTCTACGGCGCTTACGACATCCGCCTGGAGGAATTCGACCTGCCGGAGATCCGCGACGACGAAATCCTGGTCCGGGTCATGAGCGACAGCATCTGCATGTCCACCTACAAGCTGCTGGTTCAGGGCAAGGCCCACAAGCGCTGTCCCCAGGACGTGGACACACGCCCTGTCATCATCGGCCATGAGTTCGCCGGAGACATTGTGAAGGTGGGGAAAAAGTGGCTGGGCGAATTTTCTCCCGGCGAGAAGTTCGCCCAGCAGCCCGCCCTGAACTACAAGGGGAGCCCGGCCTCTCCCGGCTATTCCTATCCCACCTTCGGCGGGGCGTGCACCTACTGCATCGTCCCGCCGGAAGCGGTGGAGCTGGGCTGCCTCCTGCACTACGACGGCGAGAGTTATTTTGAGGCCAGCCTGGGCGAGCCCATGAGCTGCATCCTGGGCGGATACCATGGGAATTACCACACCAGCCGCCGCAGCCATGAGCACATCATGGGCATCAAGGAGGNGGGCCGCGTCCTCATTCTGGGCGGCTGCGGCCCCATGGGCCTGGAGGCTATCGAATACCCTTTGGCTCTGGAGAAAAAACCCTCTATGATTGTGGTGACGGACCTCTCGGACGAACGCATCGCCCGGGCCCGGCAGCTAATCCCCGAGTCCCTGGCCGCCGCCCAGGGCATCCGGCTGGTTTACATCAACCCCGGCGAGTGCTCCGACGAGTTTACGGAGCTTATGGAGCTCACCGGCGGGCAGGGCTACGACGACATCTTCGTCTACACCGCCATCCGCTCCCTGGCGGAGATGGGGGACCGGCTGCTGGGCCGGGACGGGTGCATGAACTTCTTTTCCGGCCCCACGGACAAGTCCTTTTCCGCCAGCATCAACCTGTACAACTGCCACTACGCCTCCACCCATGTCATCGGCACCACCGGGGGCACCACGGAGGACCTGAAGGAGGCCTTCCGCCTGGCCGCTCAGGGGAAAATCCGCCCAGCCGTCATGGTCACCCACGTGGGCGGCCTGGACTCCATCGCAGAGACTACGCGGAACCTCCCCCACATCCCCGGCGGGAAGAAGCTGACCTACACCCAGTTCAATATGCCCCTCACCGCCATTGCGGACTTCCGGGAAAAGGGCCGGACGGACCCGCTGTACGCCCGCTTGGCGGACTGCTGCGGCGCCCACGACGGCCTCTGGAACTCCGAGGCGGAGAAAATCCTGCTCCGGCATTTTCNTGTGATCTAAAAGCAGCCGGACCTCACGGCTGNGAGGTCCGGCTGTCTTTATGCCTATTCTACGGTAACAGACTTTGCAAGGTTTCTCGGCTTGTCGATGTCGCACCCTCTTTGCAAGGCCACATAATAGGCGAACAGCTGCAAGGGCACAATGGAGAGGGACGGCTGGAGCAGCGGATGGGTCTCCGGCACGGCGACAACCGCGTCGGCGGTCTTCTCCATCCGCTCCCGGAACCCTTCCGTGGTGACGGCCAGCACCGTGGCCCCCCGGGCCTTCACCTCCACCACGTTGCTCATGGCCTTGTCAAAGAGGGCGGCATAGGTCCCCAGGGCCACCACCAGCGTCCCCGGCTCGATGAGGGAGATGGTCCCGTGCTTCAGCTCTCCGGAGGCGTAGGCCTCCGAGTGGATGTAGCTGATTTCCTTCAGCTTCAAGGAGCCCTCTAAGCCCATGGCGTAATCCAGGTTTCGTCCAATGAAGAAAATGCTGTCGTGGTTGAAGAAACGGGAGGCGAAGTATTTCGTGTCCTCGAAATTCTCCAGGTACCTCCGCATCTTCTCCGGCAGGGCCTGGAGCTCCATCAATATCGCGTCGTATTCGCTTTTCTCCACCGTCCCCAGCAGGTCCGCCAGATACAACCCCACCAGGTTCAGCGCCGCCAATTGGGTGGAATAGCCCTTGCTGGTGGCCACGGCAATCTCCGGTCCCGCCCAGGTGTANAGCACGTCGNCCGCCTCCCGNGCGATGGAGCTGCCCACCACATTGCAGATGGCCAGGGTCCGGCCTCCCAGGCGCTTGGCCTCCCGCAGGGCGGCCATGGTGTCCAGGGTCTCCCCGGACTGGCTGATGGCAATGACCAGGGTGTGCTCATCCACCAGCGGCCCGCTGTAGCGGAATTCCGAGGCCAGCGCCACCTCCACCGGACGGCGGAGCAGACGCTCCCAGGTGCATTTCCCCACCACTCCCGCATGATAGGCGGAGCCGCAGGCAATCATGTAGATGTGGGAGATGCTTTTGACGTAGTCTTCCGTCAGGCGGATGTCGTCCAGCACCACACGGCCCTCCCGGATACGGGGGAAAATGGTTTTTTGCAGGGCCTCCGGCTGTTCCAGAATCTCCTTGAACATGAAGTGGGGGAAGCNGCCCNTCTCGGCGGAGGCCGCGTCCCAGTCGATGCGGCTGTGCTCCTTCTCCAGGGGGTTCAGCTCATCGTCGAACACATCCACACTCTCCGCCGTCAGCACGGCGATTTCCCCGTCGTTCATATAGGCCACGTCCCGGGTGTGGCGGATGATGGCGGTGGCGTCGGAGGCGATGAAGTTCTCCCCCTCCCCAAAGCCGATGATCAGCGGGCTGTCCTTCCGGGCGGCAATCAGGGCGTTGGGGTAGTCCGAGCAGATGATGCCGAAGGCATAGGACCCCTCGATGCGCCGCAGGCACCGGCCCACGGCTTCCAGCATATTCCCGCACTCCTGGTAGTGAAACTCCAGAAGGTGGGCCGCGACTTCCGTGTCCGTCTCGGAGGTGAAGGCCACCCCCTGCCGGGTGAGCTGTTCCTTTAGCTCCAGGTAATTCTCGATGATGCCGTTATGTACCAGGGCGATTTTTCCGTCCCCGCTGACGTGGGGATGGGCGTTGACGTCGTTGGGCTCCCCGTGGGTGGCCCAGCGGGTGTGCCCGATACCCAGGGCCCCCTCCAGCTCCGCCCCGTTATGGGTCAAGTCCGCCAGGACCTGTAAGCGGCCCTTGGATTTGCGGACCTGCAAGCCCTTGGTTTCGGAGCGGACGGCCACGCCCGCCGAGTCATAGCCCCGGTACTCCATCTGCCTCAAGCCCTCCAGCAGCACGGGGGCAGCCTGTTTTTGGCCTACAAAACCAACAATTCCACACATGGAAATTCGTTCCTCCTAATTTGGAAAATTAAGAGGACAAATGCGCAGTCACTTGTCTCCTCAAGACGGTCACGGCCCTTCTGTTTTGCGGTCGCCCGCATATTTGTAAGCCGTGTCACGCGCCCGCCCAGGGCACGGAGGGGCATCCGCCGAACAATTCGATACTCCCCTCACCTCGTTATCCGGCCGAAGCCGGCGCATGGCGCTTTGATGGGACTTTTCCCATGTCCTCCTTTCACCTCTGCGATTTTGACCCGGCCTTTCGGCCTTACTGCATTATACGAAAGAGGAGCGCAAATGTCAACTTGCCCGGGCGGGCAGCCATCCTGCTCAAAATTTTCCCAACTTTTTCCCCGCCCCGTCTTGCTGCCGACTTAACAAAATGCTATACTGTTTTCAGGTCCGCTTTCAGCGGAAGCCACAAAAAATATGAGACCTTACGGAAAGGAAGCTGCATCATGCTGAACGTCAAATCCTTCCAGATCGAAAACTTTATCCCCGCCGGCTACCGGGACGCCGCCGCCCCCCGGCTGGCGGAAGCCCAGGAGAAGCTCCAAAAGCACAACGGCCTGGGCCATGAGTTCACCGACTGGGTCCGCCTCCCCGTGGACTACGACAAGGAGGAGTTCGCCCGCATCCAGGCCGCCGCCCAAAAAATTCAGGGCGACTCCAAGGCCCTGGTGGTCATCGGCATCGGCGGAAGCTACCTGGGCGCCCGGGGCGTGGTAGAATACCTCTGCTCCCCTAACTACAACCAGAAGAAAAACAAGAAAACCCCCAACATCTATTTCGTGGGCAACGGCCTCTCCGCCGACGCCATGCAGGAGGTCTTTGACCTCATCGGGGACGAGGATTTCTCCGTCAACGTCATCTCCAAGTCCGGCACCACCACCGAGCCCGCCGTGGCCTTCCGCTTCTTCCGGGACGCCCTGGAGAAGAAATACGGCAAGGCCGGGGCCAAGGGGCGCATCTACGCCACCACCGACAAGGCCCGGGGGGCTCTGAAATCCCTGGCCAACGAGGAGGGCTGGGAGAGCTTCGTGGTGCCCGACGGCGTGGGCGGGCGGTACTCCGTCCTCACCGCCGTGGGCCTGCTGCCCATCGCCGTGGCCGGAATCAGCATTGAAGAGCTCATGGGCGGCGCGGCCAAGATGATGAAGCTCTGCGAGACCGCCTCCTATGAAAACCCCGCCTGGACCTACGCCGCCCTCCGGGACGCGCTGTATCAGAAGGGCNGGAGCATCGAGGTGCTGGCCTGCTACGACCCCGCCTTCCGCTTCATGCTGGAGTGGTGGAAGCAGCTCTACGGCGAGAGCGAGGGCAAGGACGGCAAGGGCCTCTTCCCCGNCAGCGTNNAGTTCACCGCGGACCTTCACTCCATGGGCCAGTATATCCAGGCCGGGCGGCGCATCATGTTTGAAACCGTGGTCCGCCTGGGGGCCTCCGAGCACCAGCTTCTGGTGCCCCGGGACGAGGTCAACGGCGACGGGCTGAACTTCCTGGCCGGGGAGTCCATGGACTATATCCGGGACAAGGCCATGGAGGGCACCCTGCTTGNCCACACCGNGGGNGNCGTGCCCAANGTCATCGTGGAAACCGACGGCAAGAGCGCCGACTCCCTGGGCCAGCTCATCTACTTCTTCGAGTACGCCTGCGGATTGTCCGGCTACCTGCTGGAGGTCAACCCCTTCGANCAGCCNGGCGTGGNGGCTTACAAGAAGAACATGTTCGCCCTGCTGGGCAAGCCCGGCTACGAGGCCCAGAAGGCCGAGCTGGAGGCCAAGCTGGCCAAATAACCTCATTCCCGCCCAAGGCCGCCCCGTCCCATGGGCGAGGCGGCCCTTAATAAAGTAATCACGAAAACGATTACTCGCTTAAAAGCAATCATTTTAAGGAGGAGCACTATGAAACAGGCAATTCAAATCGGCGCGGGCAACATCGGCCGGGGGTTCATCGGGGCCCTGCTCAGCCAGGCGGGCTGGCATGTCACCTTTGCCGACGTGGTGGAGCCCATCATCGAGGCGCTGAACCGGGACCACGGCTACACGGTTCACATTCTGGACAAGGAGCCCGGCGANATCGCCATCCGCANTGTGGACGGCGTAATCTCCACCTCCCCGGAGTTCGCCCGGAAGGTGGCCCAGTGCTCCCTCATCACCACCGCCGTGGGCCCCAATGTCCTGCCCATCATCGCCAAGTCCATTGCGGGGGGCATTCAGGCCCGCATCCAAGCCGGGAACACGGAGCCCANGAACGTGGTCTGCTGCGAGAACGGCCTGCGGACCACCACCCGCCTGAAAAACGAGGTGGTGAAGCACTTGGGCCAGGAGGAGACTGCCTTCCTGGAGGAGCATATCGGCTTTGCCGACTGCGCCGTGGACCGCATCTGCCCCAAACCCAGCTTTGAGAACATCCTGGACGCCGCCGTAGAGCGCTACTGTGAGTGGGACGTGGAAGCCGCCGCCTGGAAGGGCGAGAAGCCGGACATCCCGGGCCTCACTTTCGCGGACAACCTGATGGCCTATCTGGAGCGCAAGCTCTTCACCCTCAACAGCGGCCACGCCATCTGCGCGTACCTTGGCTACCTGCGGGGCTATGAAACCATCAAGGACAGCATCGCGGACCCCGCCATCGGGGAAATCGTCCACGCCGCCATCTCCGAAAGCGGCGAAGGCCTTATCAAGGAGTTCGGCTTTGACCCAGACGTGCACCACGCGTATGTGGAAAAGATCTTCGCCCGCTATCAGAACCCCTTCCTGGAGGACGAGGTGCTCCGGGTGGGCCGGGAGCCCATCCGGAAGCTAGAGGCCGGGGACCGGCTCATCAAGCCCCTGACCACCACTGCCGCCTATGGCCTGCCGGTGGACCACCTGATCTTCGGCGCCGCCGCCGCCCTGCGGTTCGACTGCCCGGAGGACCCCCAGAGCGTGGAGCTCCAGGCCAAAGTGAAGGCCGAAGGCCCCGCCGCCGCCCTGGAGGCCTACTCCGGCCTGAAGCCCGAGAATCCCCTGTTCGGCCGCATTCTGGATGTTTACAACGCCTTGGCGGTGGCCAAAAAATAACTTCCCGCTTCCGGCGGGGCGGAGGGGTCTTCCTCCGCCCCGTTGTGGTTTCCCGGGAAATCTTCCCCTTTCCCCTTCCCTTTTAGGGCAAAGCCTGTTAGAATGGGATCATAAATCGGANATGTTCCGGGAGAGAGGGAAGCTTATGAAACGCCGTCTGGCCGCCCTTCTGGCAGCTTTGCAGCTGCTGGCATGCGCCGTTTCCGCCTCCGCCGCGGAGTGGGACCCCACGGACCCCAACGATCCCCTGCTGTGGGAGCCGGACCTGCCGGAATTTGACGGGCCCATGCCCTCCACGCCCCGGCTCGGGGAGACGGAGGACGCGTTCAGCATGGCTGTCAGCTTCACCGGCGACATGCTGCTGGCCTCCCTCCACGGCAAACGGGCGGCGGGAAACTTCCTGGACTACGCCGCCAAGCAGGAGCCGGAGTACTTTCTCCAGCATGTCCAGCCCATCTTCGAGGCGGATGATTTTACCGTGGTGAACCTGGAAAACGTGCTGACGGATCGAAACCTGACCCCCAAGGAAAAAGCCACGGACCCCGCCTACTGGTTCCGGGCCCCCGCGGCAACCACGGACATTCTCACCTCCTCCGNCGTGGAGGCGGTATCCCTGGCCAACAACCACACGGGGGACTACGGCACGGCGGGCTACAAGGACACGGTGAAGGCCGTCTCCGCCGCCGGGCTGGAGTACNGCGGCAACGACCGGACCTTTTATCTGGAGAAAAACGGATACCGCGTCGCCGTCATCTGCCACGGCCTCTGGACCNAGGGCCAGGCCGGGGCCATCATCCGGCGCCTCAAGGCGGCGGAGAAGGACTCCGATTTCCAGGTAGTCTTCTACCACGGCGGCGCCGAGGGGGTGCACACCCCGGAAGCGTGGCGGGTGCGGGCTTCCCGCCGCCTCATTGACAACGGCGCGGATCTGGTGCTGGGAAATCATCCCCATGTGCTCCAGCCCCGAGAGGTCTACAAGGGCAAAGAGATCGTCTACTCCCTGGGAAACTTCTGCTTCGGCGGCAGCCGGGGGCCGGAGAACCGGACCATCATTTACCAGCTCATCCTCCGGGTGGAGAACGGGGAGCTGGTGAANGCAGCCTCGGAGATGATCCCCTGCTATGTCCACACCGGCGGCAGGGTCAACAACTACTGCCCCGCCCCCATTGAGGACGAGGCCCAGGCCCGGCGGGTGCTGGACTTTATGGACGGGAAGGCAAAGCTGCCCCTCTGAGGGTGCCCGATGAGGCGGCTCGAAAAATCCTTTCCGGGGTCTTTTCAAGCTTCATAGGATTCCTTGCNGCGTNTTAACNNGGNGCCGCTTTNTTNATTTTANGGGANNAATGTCNTNGCATTTTCACTAAAAATCTTTACTTTCATCATAAAATTCCCCCAAAATCCCTCGACGGAATTTCCTTTTTCTGCTATAATTGGTTTGATTAGGAAAGGCTCCCGCAATGGAGACGGCGTTTCTCCTCCGGCGCGGCAAACGGAAAGACTCCTTTTTTGGGGACTTCGACGTAAGGGCAGGCAAAGGAAACGGAAAGGAACAGGTAACATGGATCACACGCAGCTCAGCATTCTGGACCTCGGCATCATTGCGGTTTATCTGCTCTCCATGGTGGCGGTGGGCGTCTACTTCGTCCGGCGCATCAAGAACACGGGGGATTACTACGTGGCGGGCCGTTCCCTGGGGCCCCTGGTGATGATGGCCACGGTCTGCGCCACCATCATCGGCGGCAGCGGCCTTATGGGACGGGCGGGCGTCGCCTATTCCAGCGGCTTTAAGGCGGTCATGACCGCCATTCCCTATCTTTTGGGCATGTTCCTCTTCTCCGGCATCGCCGGGAAGATTTCCGATATCGGCATAAAGTACGACGTGACCTCCATCCCGGACCTCTTCCACCGGCGCTTCGGCAAGCCGGCGAAAATCCTGCTGGCGGCCATGGTGGCCTTCACCATGATGGGCACCGTGGCCTCCCAGGTGACGGCCACCGCCACCATCATCAACATGCTGGGGGGCCAGGTAGGCCTCAGCTTTGAGGCCGGGGCCCTCATCGCCTGTATCATCTTCATGGTCTACACCGCCTCCAGCGGTCTTTTCGGCGTGGTCTACACCGACGTGCTTCAGTTCTACATGCTGATTCTCTTTGTATACATCCTCATCCCCGCGGCTTCCCTCAAGAGCATCGGCGGCTTCTCCAACTTCCTGGCGGGCCTGGACCCGGCCCTGGCGAAGCCCTACCTCAACGGCGATATCCTGGGGGATATCGTCACCTATCTGGTCTTCACCATGGCCGGGGCGGAGATGTGGCAGCGGGCCTTCGCCGCCAAGGACCGCNGNTCCGCCAAAAAGGGTATGTTCCTGGGCACCGCCGTCTACGGCGTCACCATCGCCCTGGTCTACTTCATGGGCGTGGCCGCCCACCAGATCATCGGAGACGATGCCCAGGCGGTATACGGCAGCACCGACGCCGTGGTCCCCGCCCTGGCCATCCGCGTGCTACCCATTGGCCTGACGGGCCTGGCCCTGGCGGGCATCCTCTCCGTCATCATGTCCACGGCGGACAGCTATCTGCTGGTCAGCGTCCAGACCTGCGTCCACGACATCGGCAAGACCTTCTTCCCGGAGATGAAGGACAAGACGGAAATCCTCCTCTCCCGGATTTTCTCGATTATTTTGCCCCTGGGCGCTTTGGTCATTGCGCTTTACATTAAGAACGCGTATAATATCCTCATGTTCGCCTGGAGCTTCTACGCGGCGGCGGCGGGCATCCCGGCCTTTGCCGCCCTCTTCTGGAGGAAGGCCACCTCCGCCGGCGTCATCACCGGCATGGCCGCCGGTTTTACCGTGTGCGTGGGCTGGAAGCTGGCGGGAGAGCCCTTCGGCCTGGGCTCCGCCGTGCCGGGGACCATTGCCTGCGGCGCGGCCCTGGTCGTGGTCAGCCTTGCCACGTACAAAAGCCGCCCCTCCGTCTTTCTGGACGCGGGGAAGCCGTAACCGGGCGTATTTCGCTGTGGGGAAAACCCTGCGGAAAGGGGAAAATCAATGCTGACCTTGGACATGATACGGGACGCGCAGAACGCGCTGGAGGGCGTTGCCCGCCGGACCCCCCTCCAC
>NZ_CAJMXG010000105.1:0-9794 GCF_905219725.1 Oscillibacter sp. CU971 | reverse complement strand
CTGGATATCCAGCAGCTTTTCCGCGACAGTGACAACCAGGACGGGGGACAGCAGTTTGTGAGTAAATTTCGCAAGTCAAGGATAGAAAAGGAGTTTAAGGACGGGTGGCCTGGAATCACAGTTTACCACGGCAGCAAGAAAAGCGCGGTCTTGATTCGCATTTATGACAAAGCGGCAGAACGGGGCTTGCCGGAAGACCAGCACTGGGTCCGGGTGGAGCTGCAGCTCCGGGACGGGCGGGCAGAGGCGTTCTGCTTTGACCCGGCTCCAATTGGCGTCCTGTTCCGGGGTGTGCTGGTGAACTACGTTCGCTACGTCGACGATCCAGAGACAGACAGCAACCGCTGGCGGTGGCCCATGAAAGATTACTGGGAAAATCTGATTGAGCAGGTTNGCCGGATTCGGCTCTATGTGAAGCCGGGAATAGAGTATAATATTCGACAGCTGGACACGTTTGTCTTTGAGCAGGCCGGAAACGCCATTTCCGCAGCTGTTGAAATCTACGGCGCGCCGTTCTTTCTGCGCAAAATTCAAGAGCGAAATATTTCGGAAAATCCAAAATACAGGAGGCTTGTGGAACAGTATGGCAAAAACAAATCAAAAGTGCGTCCGCCTCTCGGACCGGGTGACGAAGTACATAGAGCAATACCGTGGGGCCAATTTCTCGGAGAAGCTGGAAAACCTCGTCCTGGATATGGAGGAACGCCGGGACGAACTGGTTCAGGACTGGAACCAGCTCCAGGCGCAGATTTCGGACAAGCACCACGAGATGGTGATGATCCAAGACCGGGTGAAGAAGCTCCGTGAGGCGGACCGCCGCCTCGGGCCGCTGGTGGAATCTCTGCTGGACTTGATGCGGCTNCCGTGATATAATCTTTTGGAAACCGAAATACCATCAGGGAGGAGGCAAGGGAAAGGCATAAGCGATTGAACAAAATAAAAATTTTGTTCAATATAGGGGAGCATCCGGCCGTCATAGCTTTCTTTATCCCAATCTCAAGAAGTCTTTCCCAGATCCATGGTCGATTACCGTACTGAAGCTCCGCCGATCCTGCGGGACTTCCTCGCTTACCACGAAACCGTCAAGGCCCATTCCAAGCAGACGGTGGACGAATATTTCCTGGACTTGCGGAATTTCTTCCGCTATCTGAAGCAGACGCGGGACTCCAGCTTGTCCGGCTTGGCGCTGGACGAGATCGACATCAAGGACATCGATCTGGAATTTGTCTCCACGGTAACGCTGACGGATATTTATGGCTATATGACCTATCTGAGCCGGGACCGCGTTCAGCACCAGAACAGCCGGAATTCGGACTATGGGCTTAACACGGCCTCCCGCGCCCGGAAGCTGGCGACGATTCGGTCGTTCTACAATTACTTAACCAATAAAGCCCATCTTATTCGTGAAAATCCTGTCAAAGATATCGACTCGCCGAAGCTGAAAAAAAATCTGCCGAAATATTTGACCTTGGACCAAAGCATAGAGCTGCTGGACTCCGTGGACGGCAAGAACCAGGAACGGGACTATTGCATTCTGACGCTGTTTCTCAATTGCGGACTGCGGATCTCAGAGTTAGTCGGTTTGAACCTCCGGGATATTCAAGGAGAGTCTATCCGCGTCCTTGGCAAGGGCAACAAAGTCCGTATCCTCTATTTAAATGACGCCTGCCAGGACGCGCTGAACCGTTACCTGGCCATCCGCCGCCCCATTGCCGGACGAGATGCCAACGCGCTGTTTTTATCCTCCCGCAACGAGCGAATCAGCCGCTCCACGGTCCACGCCATGGTGAAAANACGTCTTTCCGCCGCCGGAATCGACGAAAGCGAGTATTCCTCTCACAAGCTCCGCCACACCGCCGCCACGCTGATGCTGCAAAATGGCGTAGACGTCCGGGCGGTCCAGGAGGTCCTAGGCCACGACCACCTGAATACGACGCAAATCTATACCCATATCGACAATGAATCTTTGCGAGTAGCTGCAAAGGCAAATCCCTTGTCAAAGATTAAAAATAGTAGGAAAAAGGATGATTCAAAGTGAGAAAAGCCGCCTCTAAAGAGGCGGCTTTTCTGAACAAAATTTTCAGGGCCGTACGACGCCGGTAATATGCAGGAAACGGATTTTCCGGTACTCATAAGTAGATAGCGGCCGGTAATCCGCGTCATAGCTGTGGGCGGCAATCAGGACGTTTTCCAGCGTCGCCGGGTTTCCCACGGACACCACAATGGGCGAATGCTGGAACTCCTCTCCTTTGAAGGAAAGCTGAACGATNTCCCCCGGCAGCAGGTCTTCCAATTGGCAGGGCTCTGCCAGCGGTCCCATAGAAAAGCTATCCCTTGNNAAGAAATTGTANAAGTACGGAACCCCTGTCCAGGACGGGGATTTCCGGTTGGCGTCAATATAGTACCAGCCATAAGTAGGCGTAAAGTTCATCACGCCGCTTCCGGCGTAGATGCACTGGGACGCAAAGTTTGTGCAGTCCCCTCCCAGATGCTNATAATCGTAAAAAAANGGGTTCCGTCCATAGGCCCACTGGTGAGCGTACAAAACGGCGGCTTCCCGGTCATATGGATGCAGCTGCATACCGCTTCCNTCCCCTTCCCTCTCAGAATATGCAGGGAGAGGTGGAAGGGTGCGTCAGCGCATTGTCACCGGCAGCCAGACCTGGAAGCGGCTTTCCTCTCCAGGCCGGTTCAAATAGACCTCAATGTCCGGCGCCTTGGCCCACCCATAGCCGGAATCCGGTAAATATTCCGAGACGATCCGCTTTTGAAGCTCCTGCATGGCCTCCGGCAGACGGCCCGTCCCGGCGAAAATCGCCCAGGTGGCGGCGGGCACCATCCATTCATGCATTCCCTCCGGGGCGGGGGCGCTGGAGGCCACAGCGATATAATAGAAGTTTTCCTCCTCGTCACAGGTGCACACGCCCAACATTCCGGCCGGCTCCCCGTTCATCAGCGGAACCAGCTCCGCTTGCCGCGGGCCGATCTCCGCCNAGAATTTCGGGACCACTTGAAAGCTCTTTTCCACGTCCATGGGCAGCGGCGTGCGGAAGCCCACAATGCGGAAAGCCTCCCGTTTTTCGATCTGATACTCCATTTCCTCGGCTCCTTTGAGTACAAATTTGAAGTGGATACTCGGAAAGGCTTTTAGCTTTACACCTTCTTGCTTTGCTTGGGATGGAGGCAGCTTGTGTACCGCCTGGAAGGCCCGGTTAAAGGCGGTAGGCGATTCATAGCCATAGCGCAGGGCCACGTCCAGCACTTTCTCCCCGTTTTGCAGATCCGCCGCCGCCCGGGTCATGCGCCTCCGGCGGATGTACTCGCCAAGCGGGATTCCGGCCAAGTAAGAAAACATCCGCTGAAAGTGGTAGGCGGAACAGCCCGCCAGCCTGCCAAGCTCCTTTGGGTCGATGTCCCTATCCAGGTTTGCTTCCAGATAGGCCAGCGCCTTGTTCCAGTCGTTCAGCCAATCCATACCATCCCCTCCTTGTCTCAAAAGTATACCGCGTTCTGCCGCCGCTGTCCTCTCTGTTTCCGTGCGGAAAAAAAGAGGTAAAAAGCGGAGGCGCTCCGCGCCTCCGCCTTTGGCCCGCTATGTGGAAATAAATCAGGCCTTGTGGTCGCAACCCAAGACGTCCACCAGCTTATGGCGGACCAGCTCCTTGATGTTGGCCCGGGCAGNCTTGAGGTACTGACGGGGATCAAAGTCGCCGGGATGCTCGTTGAAGTGCTGCCGGATGGTGCCGGTCATGGCCAGGCGCAGGTCGGAGTCAATGTTGATCTTGCAGACGGCGCTGCGGGCGGCCTGACGGAGCTGCTCCTCGGGGATGCCCACGGCGTCGGGCATCTTGCCGCCGTTGGAGTTGACCATCTTCACGTAGTCCTGAGGCACGCTGGAGGAGCCGTGGAGCACGATGGGGAACTCGGGCAGGCGCTTTACGATCTCTTCCAGGATGTCGAAGCGCAGCGGGGGCGGAACCAGGATGCCCTTCTCGTTGCGGGTGCACTGCTCGGGCTTGAACTTGAAAGCGCCGTGGGAGGTGCCGATGGCGATGGCCAGGGAGTCGCAGCCGGTCTTGGAGACGAACTCCTCCACTTCCTCGGGACGGGTGTAGTGGGAATCCTCGGCGGAGACGTTGACCTCGTCCTCCACACCGGCCAGAGCGCCCAGCTCCGCCTCCACCACTACGCCGCGGTCATGGGCGTACTCGACCACCTTTTTGGTGATTTCGATGTTTTCGGCAAAGGGCTTAGAGCTGGCGTCGATCATGACGGAGGTGANNCCGTCGTCGATGCAGGATTTGCAGGTCTCGAAGGTATCGCCGTGGTCCAGATGCAGCACGATGGGAATCTCGGGGCACTCGATGACGGCGGCCTCCACCAGCTTCACAAGATACGTGCGGTTGGCGTAAGCCCGGGCGCCCTTGGACACCTGGAGGATCACGGGAGCCTGCTCCTCGCGGCAGGCCTCGGTGATGCCCTNGATAATCTCCATGTTGTTGACGTTGAAGGCTCCGATGGCATACCCTCCGTGATAGGCCTTTTTGAACATCTCGGTAGAAGTGACCAGTGCCATAACAATCATCTCCTGACAAATTTTATTTGTCCCGCCTCCGGCCGGGCGGGAAAAAAGGCCCTGGGGCCCCTTTCCCCTCCTTCGCGGAGACGAAAACGATTTTCTTTTATGATAATATCACAAAAAAAATAAAATGCAAGTATTTACAATTCTTTTTTTGAATGGTATGATAAAAAATACCTTGGGCTCTGTCCCCTGGGCTTGAAATGGAAGAAAAAATTTTTTGAGGAGGCTGTTTCTCATGAGTGAATTGAAAGGCGCCTGCATCTTCGGCCAGTCCGGCGGACCCACTTCCGTCATCAACGCAAGTGCGTACGNCGTTATCCGCACCGCGCTGGAAAATCCCAATATCACCCGCGTCCTGGGCGCGGAGCACGGCATCAAGGGCGTGCTGAACGATCGGCTGTTCGACATGGGCGAGGAGGACCCCGCCGAGCTGGAGCTGCTGAAATATACCCCTTCCTCTGCTCTGGGCTCCTGCCGCTATAAGATGAAGGACCCGGATGTGGATGATACCGACTATAAGCGCATCCTGGAGATCTTCAAAAAGTACGACGTCCGCTACTTCTTCTACATCGGCGGAAACGACTCTATGGACACCTGCAACAAAATCAGCAAATACATGCAGAAGGTAGGCTATGAGTGCCGGGTCATGGGCGTGCCCAAGACCATCGACAATGACCTCTTCGGGACCGACCACTGCCCTGGCTTTGCTTCCGCCGCCAAGTATATCGCGACGAGCTGCATGGAGGTCTATCAGGACGCCCGGGTCTATGACACCGGCATGGTCTGCGTTATTGAAATCATGGGCCGTCACGCGGGCTGGCTGGCCGGCGCCGCCGCCCTGGCCACCGCCTATGGCGCGGGCCCCGACCTGGTGTACCTCCCTGAGGTGGACTTCGACATGGATCAGTTCCTGTCGGATGTAGACCGTATCTATAAGGAGAAGGGCAACTGCATGGTAGCCGTCTCCGAGGGCATCCACTACGCCGACGGTTCCTTCGTCTCCGAGGCGAAGACCTCCGCCACCGACGGGTTCGGCCACGCTCAGCTGGGCGGCCTTGCCGCCATGCTGGCGGATGCCGTGAAGCAGAAGACCGGCGCCAAGGTCCGGGGCATCGAGCTGAGCCTCCTCCAGCGCTGCGGCGCGCACCTGGCCTCCGAGACCGATATCGAAGAGTCCTTCATGTCCGGCAAGGCCGCTGTGGAAAACGCCGTGGCGGGCATCACCGACAAGATGGTGGGCTTTGAGCGGAGCTATGAGAACGGCCAGTATGTCTGCAAGACCAAGCTGCTGGGCCTGACCGACGTGGCCAACACGGAGAAAAAGGTGCCGCTGGAGTGGATCAACGCCGCCCACAACGGCGTGGAAAAACCCTTCATCGACTATGTCCTGCCCCTGGTCCAGGGTGAGCCCAAGCTGCCCAAGCAGGACTCCCTGCCCCGGTTTGCCAAGCTGAAGAAGGTTCTGGCGAAGTAAATTCCCGTATAGCTGAAAGCGCCCCGCTCATGCGAGCGGGGCGCTTTTCGTCTATTTCTCAATCCCGGACCAGGCCAGCCGCCACTGGTTATCCTGCCGGATCAGCTTCATGGTCAAATAGCAATAGCTCTCCCCTTCCTCGAGGTTCAAACGGTGCTTGACGGACACGATCGCAGAGGATGGGTCCTGATCATTGTCCGGCGCATAGTCTACGGAGGCAACCGTGAGGTGGTCCCAAACGTCCTCGCCGTATGCGTCCGCATCAGCGTCCTCTGCCAGCAAGTCGGAAACACCGGAAAGATCGTTGGACAGCAGCGCCGGGAACAGGCGCTCCGCCGTCTCGTAAAGGGAGCGCATCCATTCGTGGGCAATCCGGTCTAGAGGAACCACCCGGAAGCTGGAAACCATATCCCGGAACTGCGTGCCCAGTCCCTCCTCCGCCTCCAGGAAATAACGGGCGGTGAGGACGAAGGTCCCCCCCTGTCCGTCGTCCACAAACCAGAGCTCTGCCTGTTCAGAGTTCCAGTCTACGCCCGCACTGGCTCGGAGATAGGGATTCTTTGGCAGCACGGCGCTCTCATCATCCAAAGAGACGGTCTTGTAACGGTCTGCCAGAGCTTCCGCCGCTGTGTTCCTGGCCTCTTCCGGCGAAACTGCGGAAAGGTGGAAAATATCCAGGCCGCATTCCGGAAAATCCTCCGGCAAAGGATTGGTACTTCTAATACTGTAAAGCCCTTTTTCTTCACGGATAGCATATTGTTCCTCGTTGACATAAATGAGAAAATCCACTGCTTCCGCCGATTGGGGCGCGTAGCTCAAAAGGCGCAGGGCTCCAATGTCACTGCCCCCCTCCGGCAGGATGAAGCGCCAGCCGTCGGGGTCCGGTTTTTCCGTCTCCGGCGGCGGCACNGTGCCGGGCTCCACGGTTGCCGCCGGGTCCCGCGTCGTGCTGGGGGGCGGTGTTGTCCGCGGGAAAATACTGCGTCCCGCAATCAGAATCAGCGCGAGGCAAGCTGCGGCGGCCACGATGTATCCGAGCCCACGGCTTCCCCTGCGCCGCTCACTGCGGGCTATCAACTCCGGGTCCGCCCCGCCGATGGCGAGAAACAGCCGTTCCTGATTCTTCATAGCAAGCCCTCCTTCTCCAAATGACGCCGCAGCTTCTCCCGGCTGCGGAACAGGCTGGTCCGCACGGTAGCCTCCCGCATTCCATAGCGCCNGGCGATGTCCNCCATGGGCTCCGTAAACCAATAGCGCCGCAGGAAAACACTGCACTCCCGCTCCGGCAGGGTGCGGAGAAAGCGGTTTACCGCTTCTTCCAGTTCCGCCGCCTCCAAGGTCTGGAGGGTGTCTTCCGTTGAGGCGCAGTCCGCCAGCTCGTCCAGGACCAGAGGCAGCTCGCCTCTTCCCCGCTTCTCCGTATGTCCGGCCCGCCAGCGGGTAAAGGCCAGATTCCGGGTGATTTTTCCAAGGAACGGGGCCAGNNGGCCCGGCCGGTTCTCCGGCATGGCATTCCAGGCGCCCAGCCAAGTGTCGTTTACGCACTCCTCCGCATCCCGGCGGTCCGGCAGGATGTTCCGGGCAATGGCCCGGCAGTAAGCGCCGTATTTCTCCCCAGTCCGCTGGATGGCCTCCGGGTTCCGGGACCAGTACAGATCTATAATGGCATGGTCTTCCATATCCTCTCCCCTTTCATGATTGGTGGAAGGGCCCTTCGTTCATATAGACGGGAAAAACAGGCGGGCGTTCCCTTTAATTTGCGAAAAACCGTCCGCCTGTTGGCGGACGGCGAAAACCTTTGGACAGCAACACATAGAAAATTCTCCTGCCATCAGCTGTTTTTCTGGTAGATGGTCCAAAGCCCGTTCATCAGAAGGAACTTGTCGTAGAGAATCTGGTTCCGGCAGTAGCGCACAATCACAGGGGCGTTTCCCCCGGTGGCGACAACGCTGACCTCCCGGCCCGGGAACTCCTCCCGGATGCGGTCGATGATTCCATCCAGCATTCCGGCGGTTCCGTAGACAATGCCGGAGCGCAGGCAGTCCTCGGTGTTTTTTCCGATCAACGCCTTGGGATGCTGAAGGGAGATGTCCGGCAACTGGGCGGCCCGTCGGCTCAGGGCTTCCAGGGAGACGTTGACCCCCGGCAGGAGAAGGCCCCCCNCGGAGGTCCGGCCTTCGGNGATGACCCCGATGGTAGTGGCCGTCCCCATGTCGATGGTGATGATGGGAGGCGTGNATTTCTCCAGCGCCGCCNCAGCATCCGCCACGATATCGGCCCCCACCTGGGTCTGGACCGTCAGGCGGATGTTCAAGCCGGTCTTCACGCCGGGGCCGACAACCATGGGCGGCTTGCCCAGAAGGCGGGTGAGGGCCTTTTCCATCATGAAATTCAGCGGAGGGACAACACTGCACAGGATAGCNCCGGTGACATCCCTGTAATTGAAATGATACAGCGTAAAGAGGTTCATCAGGTCGATGCTGATCTGGTCTGCGGTCTTCCGGCTGTCCGTGTCCAAAGAGGCCAGAAAGCGAAGGGTTTTGTCCTTGTCGAAAAGGCCCACGGAGGTATTAGAGTTGCCTACATCAATGGCAAGCAGCATGGGAAGCGCTCCTTTCGTTCCGGTTCTTGCACATTTTTTATTATATAGTAGCACGAGTCGGGCCGTCTTGCAAGAGCGGCCCAAAAATGTGCTTGCAGCCATACGTTTGTTCTGGTACAATGAGAGCATCAAGCGAAGGGAGAACGCTCCATGACTTATTTGACGAAGCTGGCCTCCCCCATGGGCCCCCTGTCCCTGGCCTCTGACGGGGACAGCATCCTGGGCCTCTGGCTGGAGGGGCAGAAGTATTTCGCCGCCGGGCTGGAGTCGGAAACCGAAGAGCGGCCGGATCTGCCGGTTTTCCTTCAAGCGTCAGCGTGGCTGGACGCCTATTTTGAAAAGCGGGACCTCCCTCCCCTGCCGCCCCTGGCTCCCAAGGGAAGTGCGTTCCGGCAGAGGGTATGGAAGCTGCTGCTGGAAATTCCCCTTGGAGAGACTGCTACCTATGGAGGCTTGACGGAGAAGTTAAAAGCCTCCGGCATCCCCGCCTCTCCTCAGGCGGTGGGCGGTGCGGTGGGGCATAACCCCATCTCGATTATCATTCCCTGCCATCGGGTGGTAGGGGCGGACGGCAGTTTGACGGGTTACGCCGGAGGTGTGGAGAAAAAGCGCTTTCTCTTGGAACTGGAAGGCGTCGATTTATCCCGGCTTTACACGCCTAAAAGAGGGACGGCGCTGTGAGGGAAAAGCGGATGTTCCTTCCAACGTCGGTCCACGAACGGGCCCCCGCTCCAGGCCAAATGCCGCCGGAACCGCCGCCCGCACCGGGAAAATTCCCCTGTCCCTGCTGCGGCTGCAAAACCTTCCCCGTTCCCAAGGAGGACGCCCTCGCCTATATCTGCCCGGTGTGCCTCTGGGAAAACGACGTGTTTGATCCCGGCGAGGACCAGCCCAGTGATGAAAACCGCGGTATGACCTTGGCGGAAGGGCGGGAGGCTTACAAGAAGCTTGGCGCCGTCCGGGAGGAATTTTTGAAATATGCGCGGAAGCCCCTGCCGGAGGAGCTCCCATAAGCAGAAAAACGGGCATGGAAAACCATGCCCGTTTTTGTTATAATTATAGAAGCTGTACCAATAGGCTAAAACCGCTTGAGTAAAGTGCTGAAAGCAGCAATGGTGCAAACAGCTTGTGCAGAA
>NZ_CAJMXG010000104.1:0-10012 GCF_905219725.1 Oscillibacter sp. CU971 | reverse complement strand
GCGTTGTCCAGCGCGTTGGCAAAGATGACACAAAGGTCGAAGGCGTCCAGGCGTCCGTCCTCCGGCAAACGCAGGGAAACCTCCGCCGGGATGCCCCGGGCCTCCGCCAGGGCCAGCTTCTCCCCCAGCAGCGCGTCCACCGCCGCCTCTCCCGTCCGGTAGGGCGGAGCCAGGGCGGCGGAGGCCGCCTCCAGCTTCCCCAGATACCGCCGGGCCTCCTCCATCCGCCCGGCAGAGAGAAGGCCGTCCAGCACGGAGAGGTGGTTTTGGAGATCGTGGCGAAAGGCGCGGGTTTTCTTANAGCGGGCCTGGGCCTCCGCCACATAGGTCCGCTGGGCCTGGACCGACTGGCTGAGCAAGTCCAGCTCCGCCTGGGCTCGGACGCCCCGGCACGCCCGGCGGCAGGCGTACAGCGTGCACAGCAGCGCCGCCAGCCCCATGGCCTGGAGGGCCAACAGGGCCATGTGCCGTCCCAGCGGCTCCGGGGCGAAGGACAGATGGCTGTAGGCCGTCTCCAGAATATAGAGCTCCGCCGCCAGGAAGAACAGGCCGGGCAGGGGCAAAAGCCCCAGATTGGGCTCGTCCTCCCCCAGCGGGANGAGGCGCAGAACCAGCCCATAGCACAGGGCGCACAGGGCAATGGACGCCAGGACCGACAGCACGACCAGGGCATACAGGGGCAGGCCCGTGGACACATGGGGATAAAATGCAGCCTCCACGGAGTTCACCATGCCCGCGGCCATCTGAAATACACACACCGCCAGCAGCGCCGCCGTGCAGGAGGGGACGGGCCGGTTCCGCAGGGCCAGGCGGCTCATGGCGTACAGGGCCGCCAGCGCCGCCGCCATAGCTGCCGGTGCGCCCCACCCGGCGGCGCTGGAGACGGCTTCAATGCCGGAGAGCAGCAGGACGTAGAGGGCAAACTGCCACGCCCTCCCCTGCCGCCCCGTCAGGCGGCAGAGAAAGGTCATGTGCAGAAGGCCCTGAGCGGCCAGGGTCACGGCGTTCAGGTAAAGCGTAAACCAGTCCATGTCATTCCCCCCGCTCTCGCATCCGGCGCAGCAGCGCCTGGGTCAGGTCCCCCTCCCGGAGGCGGGAAACCGGGACGGCCTCTTCCCCGCTCAGCCTCACCTGTCCCCCGCCGCAGCCCCGCACGTGGTCCAGGTTCACAAGATAGCTCCGGTGGCAGCGGAAGAAGCCGCTTCCCAGCCGCCGTTCCAGGTCCGCCAGCTTGCCGTAGTAGTCCAGGACGCTTCCGTCCCGGCGGTGGAGGTAGATTTTCCGCCCCAGCACCTCGCAGTAGACGATCTCGTCCAGGGGGACCACCTCCCAGGCCGTCCCCCGCTGGATGAACAGCGTCCGGGACCGCCGCCGCTCCAGGGCCTCCAGGGCCCGCTCCAGGGTCCGGCGGAGCCGGGCGGGATCCGGGGGCTTCACCAGGNAGTCGAAGGCCTCCACCTCAAAGGCGTCGAAGACCTNCTCCCGCAGCGCCGTCAAAAACACCACCAGGCATCCGTCCCCCCGGCGGCGGAGGGCCCTCGCCGTCTCCATGCCGTCGGGCGGGTCCATCCGGATGTCCAGGAAGACCAGGTCGAAGTCCTCCCCCGCCTCCAGCAGGGCCTGTCCGCCGGAGAAGCGGGCAAGGCGGACACCCCGGCAGCCCAGTTCTTNCAGGCAGTCCGAGATCTGGGCGGAAAGCCGGTCCAGCATATATGGTNCATCGTCGNAGACTGCGAAACGNGGCATCATCATCACCATTTTACAGCGTAGCAGAANNAAGGAGGCGGGACAAGCCCGCCGTTTTGAAACGCCGGATTTTTGTCATGAACGACCACCCCGCGTCCTTGAACAGCGTCAGTATACCACCAAACGCCTTGTGTGAAAAGAGGAACGGGTCTGTCCAATTTGACACCAAAATAGACCTGTGGTAAAATTAGGCTGATACTGTCAGGAGGTGGTTCAGCCTATGGCTTACACCCGTGAATACTTCCAGTCCTCCGCAGATTTCCTGCGGACGAAAACGGACCTTACCCCCGAAATCGGCGTCGTTCTGGGCTCCTGCCTGGGGCCCTTCGCCCAGGCCATCCAGGACCCGGTGGAAGTGGACTACGCCGACATCCCCCACTTTCTGCTCTCCACCGTGGCCTCCCACGCCGGGAAGCTGATCTTCGGCACCGTGGCGGGCAGGCGGGTTGTCTGCATGTCCGGCCGCTTTCACTCCTATGAGGGCTACTCCTTTGAGGAGCTGGTCATTCCCGTCCGGGTGCTGAAGCTGCTGGGCGTCAGGACCCTCGNCCTCACCAACGCCGCCGGGGGCGTCAACACGGACTACCGCCCCGGAGACGTGATGGTCATCCGGGACCACATCAAGCTCAACGGGGACAGCCCCCTCCGGGGGGCCAACGCGGAGGACTTCGGCCCCCGGTTCTTCGACGTCTCCCGGATGTACACGCCCAAGCTCCGGGCCCTGGCCCTGGACTGTGCCAGGGACTCTTCCCTCCGGGTTCATGAGGGAACCTACATGTTCTTCCCCGGCCCCCAGTTCGAAACCCCGGCGGAAATCCGGGCCGCCCGCGTCCTGGGGGCGGACGCCGCGGGCATGTCCACCGTCACCGAGGCCCTCACCGCCGCCCACTGCGATCTTCCCCTGCTGGCCCTGTCCGTCATCACCAACATGGCGGCGGGCGTGCTGGACCGGCCCCTAAGCGGCGAAGAGGTGGACGAGACGGCGGAAGCCATCGCCGGGCCCTTCAGCGAATACATGAAAACCATCATAGCCGCCATTTGAAACAGGAGGAAACGACCTTATGAAGCTGCTGCTGAAACACTGCGACATCCTCGCCGCCGGGGGGGCGGGCTTCCGCTGCCTGGAAAACGCCTATCTGGGCGTGGACGGGGATACCATCGACTACATCGGGACGGAAAAGCCCCGGGCCGCCTATGACCGGGAGAAGGACCTGTCCGGCCGGCTGCTGCTGCCGGGCCTTATCAACTGCCACGGCCACAGCCCCCTGGTGCTGCTCCGGGGCGTGGGCAGCGACCTGAGCCTCCAGGAGTGGCTCTTCGGAAAAATCATGCCCATCGAGGACAAGCTGACGGCGGAGGACATCCNGCTTGGCAACCAGCTGGCCCTGCTGGAGATGATCTCCACCGGCACCACCAGCTATTCCGACATGTATTTTGAGCCTCAGACCGCCGTGGAAAACGCCCTGGCCTGCGGCATCAAGGCCAACATCAGCCGCCCCGTTCAGTGCTTTGACAAGAACGAGTCCTACGCCGGGAACTTCCGGGCCAGGGAATCCATCCAGCTCTTCCAGGATTTCCACGGCGCGGGGGACGGCCGGGTCCGCATCGACTTCTCCGTCCACGCGGAATACACCTGCTTCGAGCACATCGTGGGCCCCTACAGCGCGGACTGCAAGGCCCTGGGGGGCCGGATGCACATCCACCTCTCCGAGACGAAAAAGGAGCACGACGAGTGCGTGGAGAAATACGGCAAGACCCCGGCCAGGTGGTTCTATGACCTGGGGACCTTCGACTGCCCCACCGCCGCCGCCCACTGCGTCTTTGTGACGGAGGAGGACATGGCCCTGATGCTGGAAAAGGGCGTGAGCCCCATCCACAACCCCACCAGCAACATGAAGCTGGGCAGCGGCTTCGCCCCCATCCAGCGGATGCTGGACCTGGGGCTGAACGTCACCCTGGGCACCGACGGGGCCGCCAGCAACAACAATTTGAACATGCTGGAGGAGCTCCACCTGGCCGCCGTTCTCCACAACGGCTACCACCGGGACCCCACCATTTTAAAGCCCGCCCAGCTCCTGGCCATGGCCACCCGTCACGGGGCGAAGCTCCAGGGCCGGGAGGACACCGGCGAGCTGGCCGTGGGCAAAAAGGCGGATATCATTGCTCTGGACCTGACCAAGCCCCACATGGTCCCCAATTTCGACCCCATGGCCCTGGCGGTCTACTCCGCCCAGGGCAGCGACGTGGTAATGACCATGGTGGACGGGAAAATCCTCTATGAAAACGGCGAATTTTTGACCCTGGACGCGGACAAAATCCTGTATGAGGCTAATGCCGCCGCCAGGCGGCTGCACGGCTGACGAACGAAAACCGACAGGAGGGCATGATGAAAAACTTTACCTACTCCATTCCCACGGTGGTCCACTTCGGCGAGGGCCAGATCAAAAAGCTGGGAGCGGAAATTGCCGCCAGGGCCCGCAAGGTGCTGGTCGTCTACGGCGGGGGCAGCGTCAAGCGCAACGGCGTCTTCGACGCGGCCGTCGCGCAACTGAAGGCCCACAATGTCCAATGGGCCGAGCTCCCCGGCGTGGAGCCCAATCCCCGCATCGCCACGGTGCGGGAGGGCGTGCGCCTCTGCCGGGAGCAGGGGCTGGACGGCGTGCTGGCCCTGGGAGGCGGCAGCGTCATCGACTGCGCCAAGGGCGTGGCCGCCGGGGCCCTCTACGACGGGGACCCCTGGGACTTCTCCGGCAAGAAGCTGACGCCGGAGCGGGCCCTGCCCATCTTCACCGTGCTGACCATGGCGGCCACCGGCTCCGAGATGGACAATATCGCCGTCATTTCCAACCCGGAAACCAACGAGAAGGAGTCCTTCGCCGGGCCCTGCTGCTACCCCGCCGTGTCCATTCTGGACCCCACCTACACCTATTCCCTCCCCGCCGCCCAGACCGCCGCGGGCACGGCGGACATTATGTCCCACACCTTCGAGAACTATTTCAGCCCCATTGAGGACAACTACCTGGCGGAGAGCCTGGCGGAGGCCATCCTCCGCTCCTGCGTCAAGTACGGCCCCAAAGCCATCGAGACCCCGGAAGACTATGAGGCCCGGGCCAACCTGATGTGGAACGCCGCCTGGGCCATCAACGGCTTTTTGGACATGGGCAAGCCTGTGGCCTGGAGCGTCCACCGGATGGAGCATGAGCTCTCCGCCTTCTACGACGTGACCCACGGCGTGGGCCTTGCCATTCTGACCCCGAACTGGATGCGCTACGTGCTCAATGAGAAAACCGAGGCCCGCTTCGCCCGGTACGGAACCGCCGTCTGGGGCCTGGACCCCGCCCTGCCCCTCCGGGAGCTGGCGGAACGCGCCATTCAAAAGACCCGGGACTTCTTTGCCTCCCTGGGCCTCCCCGCCACCTTGTCGGAGCTGGGCATCGGCCCGGAGTACTTCCCGGAGATGGCCCGGAAGGCCCGGACCGCCGGATTTGACAAAACCTTCGTCCCCCTCAGCGCGGAGGACATCGTCCGCATCTACCAGATGAGCCTGTAAGGCCCCTCCTCCCCCGGAGATCCGGGGGAGGAATCTTTTTCCCCCCTCCCGCATAGACTGTCAAATAGTCTCAAAAACAAAAGGAGGACCTGCCGTGAACATCTTCAAAACCGCCGCCGGGGACGTGGACGACCTGATCTTTCAGGACCACTGGCTTCCAAGCGACCGCTGAACCCCCGCCGGGCGCCGTCTTCACGGCGTCCTTTTCGCTTTAACGCGTTGACAAGCTCCCGCGCCGCGCTTATACTGGTCTCGTACTTTAAGAAGGAGCGTGATCCCTATGGACCTGACTTTGAACCGCGCCGTGCTGGGCCTGGAGCTGTCCGGCATCCGCCGCTTCACCTTCCTGGTGCGGGACACCCCCGGCGCCTGCGCCCTGACCATCGGCGAGCCGGACCAGAACACCCCCGACGTGGTGAAGGAGGCCGCCAAGGCCGCCCTGGACCGGAACGACACCCACTATCCCCCCGGCAACGGCTATCCCTACATGCTGGAGGCCATCTCCAAATTTGAGGAGCGGGCCCACGGCCTCAAGTACTCCCCCGACGAGATCATTTTGACCATCGGAGCCACGGAGAGCCTCTTCATCGGCCTGTCCACCGTGCTGAACCCCGGGGACGAGGTGATCATCCCCACCCCGGCCTTCAGCCTCTACGAGTCCATCACCCAGCTCTGCCGGGGCGTGCCCGTGGCCCTGCCCACGGAGGACAACCGCTTTCAGATCGACCCCCATGCCCTGGAGGCCGCCATTACGCCCAGGACGAAAGCCATCGTCCTCACCTCCCCCAACAACCCCACCGGCTGCATCTACACCAAGGAGACGCTGGACGCGATCCATGAGGTCCTGAAGGACAGGCCCATCTTCGTCCTCTGCGACGATGTGTACCGGAGCCTGGTCTACACGGAGGACTACCACAGCTTTGCCGAGTTCGATGATTGTCGGGACCGGATTATCGTCATCAACAGCTTTTCCAAGCCCTACGCCATGACCGGCTGGCGCTTGGGCTGGTGTCTGGCGGACGCCCCCATCCGGGACCGGATGCAGATCTTCCACCAGTACGCCGTGGTGTCCGCCCCCGCGTTTGTCCAGCCCGCCTGCGCGGCCGCCCTGGAGAGCGACACCTCTTCCATGACGGAGCTTTTCCGCAAGCGCCGTGACTACGTATACCAGCGCCTCACGGACATGGGCCTGGAGGTCCAGAAGCCGGAGGGGGCCTTCTACATGTTCATCAACATCAAGAAGTACGGCATGGATTCCCTGACCTTCTGCGAGAAAATGCTGAAGGAAGGCCTGGTGGGCCTGATCCCCGGCGTGTACTTCGGCACGGAGGGCTACATGCGCCTGAGCTACTGCTATTCCGACGAGGATTTGAACGAGGGCCTGAATCGGGTGGAGCGTTTTCTCAAGACCCTCTGAGGTATGCCCTTTGGCGGAGTGCACAAATTTTCCTCCCGATTTTATATGATTGAGTTTGAGCGTTCAATATTGACTTTGATTGAAATTGGCGATATTATNAACAAGGCAATCGAAACCAGCCATTTCCAATCAGAAAGAGGGGGTGAACTATGCTGGCTGAACAACGCGCGGAACAGATTCTCAGGGAGCTGGCCCAGCGGCGGGNCGCCACGGTGACGGACCTCTGTCAGGTGACGGGCGCTTCCGAGGCCACCATCCGGCGGGACCTGAACGCGCTGGCCAAGCAGGGAAAGCTGAGCAAGGTCCACGGCGGCGCCATGCTGCTGGGCGGAGAGTTCCACGGCGAGGAGCTGGACATGGAGACGAAACGGGGGCTCTTCACCCAGGAGAAGGACCGGGCCGCCCGGTACGCCGCCGGGCTCATCGGGGACGACGACGTGGTCTTCCTGGACGCGGGCACTACGGTCCTCCGGATGGCCGAGCACCTGCGGGCCTCAAAAGCCCTGTTTCTGACCAACAGCATCGAATGCGACTGCCGCCTGATGGAGCGGAACCTGCGGACCCATGTGCTGGGGGGGATGCTCAAAGCGGGCACCATGGCCCTCATCGGGGCGGAGACCCTGGCCGCCCTGCGGCGGTACAACTTCACCAAGGCCTTCCTGGGGGCCAACGGCGTCACCATCGCCCAGGGCTTCACCACCCCGGACCCGGAGGAGGCCGCCGTAAAATCCCTGGCGGCGGGCCGGGCCCAGGAGGTCTATGTGCTGGCGGACTCCAGCAAGTTCGGCCAGGTGACGGCGGCGGTGATCTTCCCCATTGAAGCCGCCTGCATCATCACGGACCGCCTGCCGGACCGGCAGTACCGGGACTACACGGACGTCAGGGAGGTGTGAGCGTGGTCTATACGGTAACGCTGAACCCCGCCCTGGACTATGAGGTCCTGGTGGACGGCTTCCGGGCCGGGGAACTGAACCGCACCAGCTGGGAGCACATGCACTTCGGCGGCAAGGGCGTCAACGTCTCCACAGTCCTCCACGGCCTGGGGGTCGGGACCACGGCCCTTGGCTTTGTGGCCGGGTTCACCGGCAAGGCCCTGGAGGACGGCCTGAAGGCTCGGGGCATCCCCACGGACTTTATCCGGCTGGAGGAGGGCCTGACCCGGGTCAACGTCAAGATCTGCTCCGGCGGAGGCGGCGGGGAGACGGAAATCAACAGCCAGGGCCCCGCCATTCCCCCGGCCGCGATGGAGGCCCTGCTCCAAAAGCTGGACCGCCTGGGCGCGGGCGACGTGCTGGTCCTGGCCGGGTCCCTGCCCGCGGNGCTTCCCTCAGACGTGTACCAGACCATTCTGGACCGGGTGGAGGGCCGGGGCGTGCTGACGGTGGTGGACGCCGCCAGAGATTTGCTGAAAGGCGTCCTCTCCCGCCGTCCCTTCCTCATCAAGCCCAACAGCGCCGAGCTGGCGGAGCTCTTCGGAAAGGACNCCCTCACGGAGGAGGAGGTTCTCGCCTGTGCCGGAAGCCTCCAGGAACAAGGGGCCCGGAACATCCTGGTTTCCATGGCCGGGGATGGGTCCGTCCTGCTGGACGAGACCGGCGCGGCCCGCCGCCTGGGGGTGCCCCCGGGAACGGCCCGCCGCTCCGTGGGCGCGGGGGACTCCATGGTGGCCGGATTTTTGGCCGGGTGGCTGGAAACCCGGGATTACGCCGCCGCCCACCGCATGGGGGCCGCCGCCGGGTCCGCCACCGCCTTTTCCAACGGCCTGGCCTCCGGCGAGGAGATCCGAACGCTCCTGCCCNTGTTCTGACCCCCGCTTTCCCTTAGCCGGGAGGCGGCGCACCGCTTCCTGTCCCTGAATATCATCATGAGAAAGGACGTTCATCTATGAAAGAAAGAGTCCAAAAATTTGGACGGTTCCTCAGCGGCATGGTCATGCCCAACATTGGAGCCTTCATCGCCTGGGGCCTGATCGCCGCCTTCTTCATCCCGGACGGCTGGTTCCCCAACGACACCATCAACGGCATGGTGGGACCCATGCTCCGCTTTCTGCTCCCCATCCTGATCGGCTACACCGGCNGCAAGGCCGTGGGCGGACAAAAAGGCGCGGTTACCGGCGCCCTGGCCACCCTGGGCGCCATCGCCGCCACGGAGAGCACCATGTTCATCGGGGCTATGATCTGCGGCCCCTTGGGCNGCTGGTGCATCAAGAAGTTTGACAAGGCCATGGAGGGCCATATCCCCGCCGGCTTTGAAATGGTGGTCAACAACTTCTCCGTGGGCATCATCGGCGCAATNCTGGCGATTTTGTCCATCTACGTCATTGCCCCCGTCTGCGTGACCCTCACCGACTGGCTGGGCGCGGGNGTGCAGTTCCTGGTGGACCGGAGCCTGCTGCCCCTCACCGCCGTCCTGGTGGAGCCCGCCAAGGTGCTCTTCCTGAACAACGCCATCAACCACGGCGTCTTTACCCCCATCGGCACGGAACAGGCCATGGAAATGGGCAAGTCCATCCTCTTCATGATTGAGTCCAACCCCGGGCCGGGCCTTGGCCTCCTGCTNGCCTACTGCGTNGCGGGCAAGGGCGAAACCCGCTCCTCCGCCGGAGCCGCCGCCGTCATTCAGTTCGTGGGCGGCATCCATGAGATTTACTTCCCCTATGTCCTCATGAACCCCATCGTCATCCTGGGCCCCATGATCGGCAACATCGTGGGCATCTTCACCCTCTCCGCCCTGGGCGGCGGCTTGGCGGCCGCGGCCTCCCCCGGCAGCATCATCGCGGAAATGCTCATGACCCCCAGGGGCGGATACCTCGCCAACATCGCGGGCATCGGCATCGCCGCCGTGGTCAGCTTCCTCATCTCCGTGTTCCTGCTGAAATTCTTCGGCAAGGACGCCAGCCTGGAAGAGGCCCAGGCCCAGGTCGCCGCCTCCAAGGCCGCTTCCAAGGGCCAGGCCATCCCCGCCGCCTCCGCCGGAGCCTCCGTCTCCGCCAAGGACGTCCGGAAGATCGTCTTCGCCTGCGACGCGGGCATGGGCTCCTCCGCCATGGGGGCCACCATGGTCCGCAACAAGCTCAAAGACGCGGGCATCACGGACATTGAGGTTATCCACTACCCCGTGGGCGAGATTCCCGGCGACTGCCAGATCGTCGTCACTCACCACGAGCTCTCCGGCCGGGCCGCCCAGCGGGCTCCCCAGGCCCGGATCATCCCCATCAAGAACTTCATGGGCGCGCCGGAGTACAACACCCTGGTGCAGGAGCTGCTGGACGCCCGGAAGGGCGGTTCCGCCCCCGCCGC